>NSLH01000051.1 GCA_002763895.1 [Chlorobium] sp. 445 | reverse complement strand
GCACAGTTGATGCAAGTTTGCTCGGCGGTATGCTCTTTGCGATGGATGCACGTCAAGCTGATGAAGGTCGAAGTTTCTTCTCAAAAAAGGGTGGCGGCAATAAAATCGGTGAGCAAATCGTCGATGAGCGTGTTACAATCTATGCCGACCCGCAGCATCCTGAAATTCCCGCTGCACCATTTGCAGCGGATGGGCGCGCTCGCGAGAAGATGATGCTCGTTGAAAACGGTGTGGTCAAAAATCTTTTCTATTCGCGCTACTGGGCGGAAAAACAAGGCAAAAAAGCTGTACCACCACCCGGTGGCGTGGTGATGCAAGGCGGCAATGCCTCACTGGAAGATTTAATCAAAGACACCAAAAAAGGTATTCTCGTCACGCGCCTGTGGTACATTCGTCCTGTCGACCCACAAACCTTGCTCTTTACTGGGCTCACGCGCGATGGCACGTTTTACATCGAGAACGGCAAAATCAAGTATCCTATCAAAAACTTCCGCTTCAACGAAAGTCCAATTATCATGCTCAATAATCTGGATGCGCTGGGCAAGCCTGAACGCATTGGCAATAACCTTATTCCGCCGATTCGTGTGCGTGATTTTACATTCACGAGTCTTTCAGATGCAGTGTGAGGCGTAGTGCAGTGCCAAGAAAGTTCACAACAATGACACGGCGAGAGTTTTTAGCAACACTTTCTGCAGGAGTAGCAACAGTGGGCTTCTCGCCGTTTGCGAACGCTATAGCTTTGCAATTTGAGCGCAGGCGAAAAGATTTTGTCTTCACACGCCTTCAATACACCTCGGGCAATTGGGACACAGACCAGCGCATGCCTTACAACCTACTCAACTCGCTCATTGAATACACCACAATTGAAGTTGAAACACGCGAGAAAATTGTAGCGCTCGATAGCCCCGCACTGTTCAGTTCCCCTTTCTGTTACCTTAGCGGGCACAAATTGGTACAATTTACAAGCAAAGAGCGAGAAAATTTCGAGAAGTATGTCCATAACGGTGGCTTCGTCTTCGTCGATGACTGTAATCACGATATCGATGGGCTTTTCGCAAAATCATTTGAGGCACAGATGGCGGCAATTTTTGGACAAGGTGCGCTCAAAAAAATTCCGAACTCGCACAAATTGTATTCTTCGTTTTCAAATTCGAAAATGGACCACCGACAACGTCGTTTGAGCTCAACGGATGGGGCGATGATTTGGTGCATGATTATCTGAAAGCCATTGAAATCAATGGTCGCATCGGTGTGCTATACAGCAACAAGGATTATGGTTGTGAGTGGGACTATGATTTTCGCAACAAGCGCTGGCTTGCTGAAGACAATACCAAGTTTGGCGTCAACATCATTCTTTACGCAATGACAGCGTAAATTCTTTGAAAAACACACATGCACACTGCAGAACTCACCGAAGCAGATATTGAGCGATTGTTAGAAAAACTTGCCGCACTTCGGCATGAAGTCCAAAAAGTCATTGTTGGGCAGCATGAAACCCTTGAGCAGTTGCTGACGGCATTTATTGCAGGTGGGCATTGTCTTTTGGAAGGCGTACCAGGGCTTGCCAAGACGTTGATGATTCGCACCTTAGCAGAGGCGGTTGCACTGCAATTTCGACGCATTCAATTCACACCAGATTTGATGCCAAGCGATATCATCGGTACGGAAATTCTTGAGGAAGACCATACCACAGGCAAGCGTTTTTTCAAGTTCAACAAAGGTGCAATTTTTTCGAACATCGTGCTGGCTGATGAAATCAATCGCACGCCCCCGAAGACGCAATCGGCTTTGCTTGAAGCCATGCAAGAATTTGAAGTCACGCAAGGTGGCATCACATACAAGCTCGATAGACCGTTTTTTGTTTTAGCTACACAAAATCCAATTGAACAGGCAGGTACCTATCCTTTGCCCGAGGCACAACTCGATCGCTTTTTGCTCTACATCAAAATTGACTACCCAACTGAAGCAGAGGAAATTCAAGTGTTGACGACGACAACGGGCAGCAAGCGTGTGCAGGTTGAAACTGTGATGAATGCGCAAGATATTTTAGACTTACAACACATTGTGCGTGAGGTTACCATAAGCCAACAGCTGGTGCAGTATGTGGCGCAATTGGTTCGTGCAACGCGCCCTGCGACTTCAACAATGTCCTTTGTCAAGGACTGGGTGGGTTGGGGCGCAGGACCACGAGCCGGTCAGGCAATGATTCTTACGGCAAAAGCGCGCGCCTTGCTTAAGCACCGTTTTGCTGTAACGCTCGAGGATATTCGCGCAATGGCGTTTCCTGTCTTGCGTCACCGTGTTATCGTCAATTTCAAAGCAGAAGCCGAACAGGTAACATCAGACACAGTTACTAAAGAATTGCTTGCTAGACTGCCCGAACCAAAAAGTCCGCTCATGTAGGAAAGAATGCCGATAGAGTCAAACTGTTGTTGCACTTGCTTCTGCAATTGGCAATTCTACGATAAACGTTGCACCTTTACCTTTGCCTTCAGATTCTGCCCACACTTTTCCACCATGCAGTTCTACAACCTGCTTAACGATAGATAACCCTAGTCCTGTAGAGGTTTCACCGCCCGTTGGATGTGCAGAGAGCCGTTGAAATTTCCCGAATAGCCGCTTCATATCATCTTCGCTCAGACCGCTGCCTTCATCTCGCACAGCGATGCGCACGACTTCTTTCGTCTCAAGCGAGAGAGTGGGGCTATCGTGTGCATGGTGCATCAATTGCTTCTCGACAGTTACCCAGATGGATGTACCCAGTGGTGAATACTTAATCGCATTACTGATAAGGTTTTCGAACACTTCTTGCATGCGGTTGATGTCGATGTGCACGATAGCACTGGATGTGATGGTGAGATGCAAAACTTGGTTTTTCTGTTTAGTCTGTATTTGAAACATCGCTACGACGGATTGAACAAGCTGCCCGATGTCTGTAGTGTCTTTTTGCAGGGTGAGTTTACCAGCATCGAGAGCGGCTGTGGCTAACAAATCTGTAATGAGTTTCAGCATGCGCTGTGCAGCATGTTCAATCAACTCAATGCCTGACAGAAGATGTGGATAATCAGCACACCGTTCTTTAAGCAGCCAAGCAAATCCGAGAATGGATTGAAGTGGATTTTTGAGATCGTGTGAAGCAATAGCAAGCAGTTCAGATTTAAGTGCATTGGCTTCTTCTGCGATTCTTCTCTGTTGCTCTGCTTCCAGACGCTGTCTATTGGCTTCTTTAGCCTGTCGTTCGGATTCCTGGAGGGCAGCGCGAAGTTCAAGGTTTTTCTGCTGGATTTGTGCTTCAGCCTTTTGCTTGAGCCGGAAACGGTTGGCGACAACCAGCGCAAGACTTGCTGTGAGAAAGATGCCACCTATGAGCGAATAGCGGAGCAGCGTGTCTCTTTCACGGTCGCGCTGTAAAAGCTCGATTTCTTGATTTTTCTTAACAAGATCATACTTGCTGTGTAGTTCAGCAACCACATCAGCTTGGCGTGTGGCAGTGGCTGAATCTTGAAACTGCGAATACTGCTTTTGCAAGAAATAGGCTTCCTTGAAGTTATTCATTCTGGCATGAATCTCTGCCAGTAAACTTAGGCAGTCTGGCAGACCATACCCCTGCGTATTTTTGTAGATTGTTAGACAGGCTTCAGCACTGTGCAAAGCACTTTGCAACTCCCCTTTAGCCAACTGAAGTCGGCTCAGCTGCAGCAGTGAACTGGCATATCGTGCAGGATGAGATTTTGAGACTTCAAGCGAGCGTGCAATGTAGCGTTCAGCTTCAGCGTAGCGTTGCTCACGCAAACAAATGCGCGCTAAATTAGCTGTAACTGACCATATTGTTTGGGGTTCATCGCACGACTCCGCCGTAGCCAGTGCCTCTCTCCAGATTACAACGGCTGTATCCGTCTGATGAAGGGCATCAAAGCATAACCCAAGATTATTAAGAATGATAGAGCTGCGGCGCTGGTCACCAGAAGCTTGCATCAAGCGCACCGCATGTTGATTGGCAAGCAGCGCATCTTGATAGTTTTCGTTTGTATAGTGCACCAGTGCAATATAATACCACGCCTTACCCATGCCGATCTGATCATTGAACTGCGCATAACTTTCAACCGCATCAAGCAACATTTTGACACCTTTCTCTTTGTCTATTCTTGAACTGTATGCTCGTCCGATTTCTAACAATGCATCAGCTTGGATGGCGGGCGGCATCGTGCGTGCAAGCCGTGCTGCAGAATCCGCCACATGCTGAATAAGACTGAAGTTGCTGGTGGAAGTGTTGTAGCCTCCATAGACCGAGAGTTTTCCCAATAGAGCATAAAGTTTACCTTTTGGATAAGAGAGGCGTTCAGAAAGCGCAGCGGCTTGTTCAGAATAATACAGTGCAGAGTCCGATGAGCGAAGACGATAAAGAGCAGCTAACTTGTTGAGAATATCCACTGTAAGTGTGTCACTTGATGTGATTGTATCAGGAAGAAGCAAAAATGATTTGAGACTGTCAATCTCGTGCTGTTGAGCAAAGCTCATGCTAGACACCGTAGCACAGAGTATCAAAACAAAAAATACCTGCAATACCATACTTATCTGAAAAACAATTCACTTGTTTGATGACAGCCCTGCTTATTATTGACGCTAAAACTATAACAATTGCGACTCAATGGTGTGAATGAGCGCACGTTTATCGGTTTCAAGCAGTTTCATAATCTCAAAGGTTTTCGCGCTAAAGCCTGCAATAGCATAAACCTCTTGCTCAGGAAAGTGAAGTGTGCCATAGCCCTGCAAATCAAAGGAGTAAATTTTGGGCGATGCCTTGAATTGCGATTTGTATTCTTCAAAAACGCTGGTTGGTGCACCAATACCTTTCCAGCCTTGCATATCCGAGAGAATGATAATGCGATTGTACTTGCGATTTGCACGCTTGAAAATGGCATGGAAGTTTGTGCCACCTGAAGCAAAGCGGATGCTGCGCGCAAGCCTAAGCGTAGTCTCTTGCAAATTGAGTGTTTGATACTCGGCATCATCGCTGAAGGTCATAAGGTCGGCATCATTAGACTTAAGAAGTGCAGCTGCAAAAAGCGACCCTATCGTTGCAGGACGCCCTTGCATAGACCCCGACACATCGAGTGCAACCAGAGTTTTACCTGCAAATACTGGGACATTCCTTAGTGCAATATCAACAGCTTGGCTAAGTGTCTCAACAACTTTTTTTGTACCAGAAAAATTTGTCTTCTCAATTGCCTCAAGCGCTGTAATGAAACGAAACGGCAAGACCAGTGAGGTTTCAATAAGTTTGGGGTCAACAAGTTGTGCTAGCACCGCATCAAGCAAGGCGTCGTTGTCTTCACAGGCTTCAAGAATGTTGCGTAGGTTGCGCAGCAGAGCAAAGTAGCCGAGTTTGTGCGAGTAGATTAACTGCGCCCAAGCCTCCTTTTTGAGTGCTAACACCTTGTCTTCGTGAAAGCCGTCCTGTGCCGCAATCTGTCCAGTTTGACTGAGGGCGGTTTCCCAAGTGCCTGTTGAGCGCAGTTTATCCTGAACAAGTGCCTGCAATGCCTCACGATTTTTGTCTGTGGGTGTGGGATGCAGCAGGTTTACAGCATCAATCAGTGAGAAGGCGTTGCGCGCACTGCGATACTTGGCAAGCTGGTAGCCATCGAATTTTGAAAATGCGGCGCCAAGTCCTTTCTTCATCGAGTTTGGAATGGGCTTACCGAAGCGGTGGATGTAACACGCAAGAATCTGCGTGATGTCATCTGGGCGGCGTACAACTTTCTCGAAGAAGGATTTCGTCCAAGTCTCTCGCTTAACCTTGAAACCAAGAATTGCAGCTAACTGGTGCGTAATGGAACGCATGCCAAATGTATGACGCGCATAAATTGCGGCTTTCGCTGCAAACTGTTTGTCATCGATAGCTTCGACTAAATCATAGAGTCGTTCTAACGTCTGTGTTTTGGTCCGAAAGAATTGCTGCTGCACAAACGACGTTAAAATGAGCGACGCAAGCTCCAACTTCGCGCTTTCCTTAAATGCGGCACCTCCCGCGAGGTTCTTTGTGATGCACTCCATTTCCGCCACTCATTGAACTTGGACCTATCTCCTTATTGAAAAAAATATCAGAGAGAAACCTGAAAAGCGGACCTGGGCGCAAACCCAATCCCCTCTTTGGGGACTCGCTAGACGAAGTAACGCTTTTTCTCACTACTCTGAAATGTCGTTGAGGAAAAATCATACAGGAGAAATAGATTCTACAAACTTAGGACAATATTTCCAAACTTTTGGACAATTTATTGCTCATCTTTGCATAGATGAGGCATAAATTCTTGCTGTTCAAGCATAATAAACGACGACAATGTCCGTTGCTTCCTATCGTTTCATTGACCCGCGCGTACTTGCTGCAATTGCAAATCTGCAACTTGTTGCTAAAACCGTTGTCGATGGGTTTATGCTGGGCTTGCATCAAAGTCCAAAGTCAGGTGTCGGGTTGGAGTTTAATCAATATCGGAGCTATGAGCCGGGCGATGACCTGCGGCGTGTGGACTGGAAAATGTATGCGCGTTCCGATAAGTTCTTTGTGCGCGAATCTGAAGTGGAGACAAGTACAAGTGTGCGATTTGTGCTCGATGCCAGCGCATCTATGAACCACAGTGAGAGTGGTATTTCAAAATTTGATTATGGTCGCTTTCTGATTGCTTCGCTGGCTTATTTAGCGCATTATCAGGGCGATGCGATTGCACTCTATGCGTTAAGTGATGAAGTGCAGGTTTGTCTCGAGCCCCGACGTCATCACCGACATCTTCATCAAGTATTGAACGCTCTACAATCCTTACGTGCAAGTGGCAAGTGGAAGCCGTGGCAAGCCATTGAGTCTCTTTTTCTGTCATCGCGCCATCGTGAAATCATCGTGTTTGTAAGCGATATGCATGAGTGCCACGAGGAACTGCGCACGGCACTAACCAAACTTGCCGGGCTGCGCCACGAAGTCTTGCTCTGTTACCTTGTCGGCAAAGAGGAACTTTCACTCCCACAGCGCGGCGCAGTAACCTTTGAAGACCTGGAAACAGGTGAGCGCATTGAAGTCAATGTCGACCTTGTGCGTGCAGCGTATCAAAAGGCATTTGCAGAGCATGCGAGAGCGATGCAGAACACACTGTTTGAGCATCGCATCACTGCACACCAGTTCTTCATTCAAGACCCGCTCGACTTCGCCTTGCGCGAATTTCTTAGGGCAAGAAAAAAGCTAGGTTGAAAACTATATAAGCCTAGTATGTGTGGCTTACTCAAATTTCACGATGCAGCAACAGCTGATTCTTGACGCTCCAGCTCAGCGAGTTCTTCCATTGTAAAGATACGGGAGCGCGTAATGAAGCGCACGCCAAGCGGAATCTCGAGCGAAAAACTCGCACCTCGTCCCTTCACCACATCAATAATCAGTTGCGTATGCTTCCAGTATTCGAATTGCTCACGCGACATGTAGAAACGCGCATCCGACAATCTCGCCGAGTTTGACATCATTTTCACCCACTCGATAATCACTCACGGAAAAACACATCGGCGCCGAGCCATCACAACAGCCCCCGCTTTGATGAAAGAGCAACTCGCCATGCTCAGCTTTTAATTGATTCACTATTGATTCTGCTTCCGGTGTAATTGAGACACGTTTAACCATCGTTGGATTATGTTTGAAATGCTTGTGAAGTTGATGTTCAAATACAAAATTCCATTCAAAAGCTTATCCCAAGCCTCCGCTCATACAGACACGAAGGCTTGGGATGTTCAGAAGCTAAAGCACTACTGCTTTCTCAACCCTTAGTGCGCCATTGCGTGTTCGTAGTCGTAGGCATGTTCAAAGATGCCAATGACTTCAGAGAGCGTTGGCTGAACAGGATTTGTAAATCCGCATGGGTCTTTCATTGCAAATTTCGCCATTTCTTCGAAATCATTCGGCGAGACATTCAGCGCGCGCAAATCTTTCGGGATATTGACGCGGTCTTTGAGTTCCTTGATTTTATCAATCACCGCGACGGCTTTGTCTGCATTTGTCATGCCGCTTTCGCTGAACTTCATTTCATCGGCAATAATCGCCAAGCGTTTTTCAGCAGCCTTCTTGTTGAAGTCCTCAACAGCTGGCAAGAGAATAGCGTTGCAAACCCCGTGTGGCAGGTCATAAAATCCGCCAAGTTGATGTGCCATTGCATGCACATAGCCCAACCCTGCATTGTTAAAGGCGACGCCTGCCATATACTGCGCGTAAGCCATCTTTTCGCGTGCTTCGATATCGTTGCCGTTGTCGTAAGCGCGTGGCAAGTTGGCGAAAATCATTTTGATAGCAGTTAGCGCGTTCGCATCAGTAAGCGGTGTTGCCCAAGTCGAAACGAAGGCTTCGACGGCGTGTGTGAGCGCATCCATGCCAGTTGCCGCTGTCAAACCTTTCGGCATGCTGACGAGCGTTTCAGGGTCGTTGATGGAAAGCAGTGGTGTGATGCGCCAGTCGATAATCGCCATTTTCACCTTGCGCGCCGTGTCGGTGATGATAGAAAAGCGCGTCATTTCTGCGGCTGTGCCTGATGTGGTATTGACCGAGAAGAGCGGTGCAGGCGTGTTTTGAACCTTGTCGACACCTTCGTAATCGTGAATGCGTCCGGGATTGGTTGCCATAATTGCCACTGCTTTGGCACAGTCATGAGAGCTGCCGCCACCGAGTGAAATAATTAGGTCACATTGGTTGCTCTTAAACACGTCCGTTGCTTCCGCCACATTGAGGTCGGTTGGATTGGGATGAACCTTTCCCCAAAGCACTGGTGTTGCACCACCGCTCACCACATACTGCTTAATGCGCTCTGCGAGTTCAGTTTTAGCCAAGAACTCATCAGTCACAATCAACACTTTCTTTGCGCCTCTTGCTTTGATTTCTGATGCAAGTGCGGCAATAGCCCCGCGCCCGAAGATATTCTTGTTGGGCGAAAAGACATACGCTGCATTCATAGTTAATTCTCCTGTTTAATGCGTTTGAAATGCTTTATGACACTATTGAATGTCCTTTGTAAGGTTTGCAGCTGCTGCATACTGACCGTAATGTCAAAGAACAACAACTAAAAGAACACAATCTCCTTTTGCGCACGATTAAATTGTGAGCGGCGGCTATAGCAACCCGCCGCTCCGTAGATACTCGATTCTTCAGCGCAATTAGAAGAAACCGAGTTTATTCTTGCTGTAAGAGATAAGAATATTCTTGTTTTGGCGATAGTGATTGAGCATCATCAGATGCGTTTCACGACCGAAGCCCGACTTCTTGTAGCCGCCGAAGGGTGCATGTGCAGGATAAGCATGGTAGCAATTCACCCACACTCTTCCGGCTTGAATGGCGCGCGGCACAGTGTAGGCTTCGTGCATGTCGCGTGTCCAAACACCGGCACCGAGTCCATATATGGTGTCGTTAGCAATTTCAATGGCTTCATCAACTGTGCGGAAGGTTGTTACTGCGGTAACCGGACCGAAGATTTCTTCTTGGAAGACGCGCATTTTGTTATTGCCTCTGAGAATGGTTGGCTCAATGTAATAGCCTTTTTCTAAGCCGCTGTTGATGCTGGCGCGCTTGCCACCGAGTAAGACTTCTGCACCTTCTTTCTTGGCAATGTCGAAATAGGAGAGAATCTTCTCTAAT
>NSLH01000050.1 GCA_002763895.1 [Chlorobium] sp. 445 | reverse complement strand
CCTGGCGGTTTAAGTTACGACCAAGCCGATAAGACTCGACCGATTGTCTGCTTTGGCTCGTTTCAGGATTACTTAGGGCGCAACCCCAGCACAGGCGGCATTAAAACCAAAAACGAATGGGTGCATGCTACGCATTGGGATTGTGTGATTTTTGATGAGTATCATTACGGTGCTTGGCGTGAAAATGCCAAGGATCTCTTCGAAGCCGAGGATGAGCGTGAGCGGAAAGCCGATGAAGGCGAGGGGCTTGATGATTTCAAAGAAGACATTTTACCGATTAGTGCTGATCACTATCTTTATTTATCGGGCACGCCGTTTCGCGCCATCAGTTCGGGCGAATTTATCGAAGAGCAAATTTACAACTGGACCTACACCGACGAACAACGTGCCAAAGCCGAATGGGACGAGACGAAAGGACCCAACCCTTACGCTGCCCTGCCGCGCATGGTGCTGATGACGTATCGGCTGCCAGAGGAGATTCGGCAAGTTGCCTTGCAAGGCGAGTTTAACGAGTTTGACCTCAATGTGTTCTTTGCGGCGGAGGGCATGGACGAGCAGGCGCGCTTCAAATACGAGGAAGAAGTGCAAAAGTGGCTTGATTTAATTCGTGGTGCGCATTTGCCCACCAATATCGATGAGCTCAAACTGGGAAAGCATCACCGACCGCCGTTGCCTTTTTCTGACAAGCGTCTGCTGCCGACCCTTTCGCATACGGTGTGGTTTTTGCCCAGTGTTGCGGCTTGCTATGCCATGAACAATTTGCTCCAAAAGCCGCACAACAAGTTTTATCACGATTACAAAATCATTGTGGCGGCTGGGGCAAAAGCGGGCATTGGGGTGGAGGCATTGCCGCCGGTCTTGAAAGCGATGGGCAATCCGCTCGAGACAAAGACGATTACGCTCACGTGCGGCAAGCTCACGACGGGCGTTACCGTGCGTCCTTGGACGGGGATTTTTATGCTGCGCAACACATCTAGCCCGGAGACCTATTTTCAAGCGGCGTTTCGTGTGCAAAGCCCTTGGACGCTCAAAAATCCTGATGGAAAATCGCCCAACGAAGAATTGATTCTCAAACCCGAATGCTATGTGTTTGACTTTGCGCCTGACCGTGCTTTGCGTCAGATTGCCGATTACAGTTGTCGCCTTCATGTCGGCGAAGCGACCCCGAAAGGAAAGTAGCAGAGTTTATTCAGTTTTTGCCGGTTTTAGCCTACGATGGCAGTTCGATGCGTCAGATTGATGCGGCGGGTGTGTTGGAGATGGCGATGAGCGGCACGACAGCCACGCTCTTAGCGCGGCGTTGGGAGAGTGCGCTCTTGGTCAATGTCGATAACGATACCCTGCGGCGCTTGATGAGCAATGAGCGAGCCATGCAAGCACTCATGAACATTGAAGCTTTCCGCAACCTCAATCAAGAGATCGAGACAATTATCAACAAATCGGAAGCGGTCAATAAAGCCAAGCGTGAAGCCAACGACCGGACACTGAAAGCCGAGGAAAAGAAACAACTCACAGAAGCAGAGAAGGAATACAAAAGCAAGCGTAAAGAAATTCAAGAGAAACTCATCAAGTTGGCGACCCGTGTTCCGGTATTGATGTATCTGACCGACTACCGTGAGCGCACGCTCAGAGATGTGATTACAAAACTAGAGCCGGAGCTATTTCAGCGCGTTACGGGGCTAACGGTGGAAGATTTTGAGCTGTTGGTGAGTCTCAATGTCTTCAACGGTGCCCTGATGAACGATGCGGTCTATAAGTTCAAGCGTTATGAGGACCCGAGTTTGGTCTATGTAGGTATCAATCGTCATGATGAGACGCAAGTGGGGCTTTATGACACGGTGATTAGCCGTCAGGAATACGAGGTGGCTTTTGTCAATATGCAGGAGGAAAGTCGCAAGGAATGAGGTAGGCAGGCAGAACTAGGAACGGTCAATCCAAAATTTTTCTTACTATGAATGAATTTGCAGAGGCTTTGTGGTTGAGTAAGTGTAAAGCAAACAAAAATTGGGAAGGCAAAAATGAAAAGACTTGAAAACAAAACAGCGGTTATCACGGGTGGGGCGGGTAGCATTGGCAAAGCGACCGCCAAGCTCTTTTTAGAGGAAGGTGCAAGAGTGATGTTAGTCGATCTGCATGAGCAAGCATTGAAAGAAGCGGTCGAGGAGTTAGGTAGCAAACATGTCTTGTATTGTGCAGCGGATGTAACACAGTCTGCGGATGTGAAGCGATATGCGGATGAGGCGGCAAAAGCCTTCGGGCAGGTTGATATCTTTTTTAACAACGCAGGGATTGAAGGTGTGGTAAAACCTGTTACGGAGTATCCGGAGGAGATGTTCGATAAAGTGATAGCGGTCAATGTCAAAGGTGTTTGGTTAGGTCATAAGTACATGGTGCCGGTGATGAAGGATGGCGGTAGTATTATCATCACCTCTTCTGTAGCGGGCTTGAAGGGCACGCCAAATGTCAGTGCGTATGTTGCCAGCAAGCATGCTGTAATTGGAATCATGAGAAGTTTAGCGCTTGAGCTTGCGCCAAGAAAAATAAGGGTGAATACAATCAATCCTTCGCCGGTGGATAATCGAATGATGCGCTCGTTAGAAGAGGGTTTTGCACCGGGGCATGGTGCAGAAGTCAAAAAGCAATTTGAGCAAACCATTCCATTGGGCAGATATGCACAAGCTCAGGAAGTTGCGCAGTTGGTTGTATTTCTTGCAAGTGATGAGAGTCAATTTATTACGGGCACGATTCATCCTATCGATGGTGGCTTAAATGCCTAACAGCAGCAAGTTGCACACGTGCGGATGCTGTGCTCGGTATGAGAAACTGCTGCAGCATGTATGCAAGCCAAAGCAATTATGACGCTGAGGGCATGGATGTCTCTTCGAGGGTGTCGTTGTGAACAGATGGCTTAGATGTGAGCAACAGGAAGAGTGCGCCGATAATTCCAGAAAGCAGTGAAGCAAGCAAGATACCGATTTTGACTGAGGCGATAGCTGCATCATTTGCTTTGAAGGCAAGTTCTGCAATGAAAATCGACATGGTGAAACCAATTCCGCCTAGGATGCCAACGCCAAAAATGTGCTGGAAGCTAGCCTCTTCGGGCAGGTCAGCAAGGCGAAGTTTTATTGCAAGCCAAGTAGCGGTGAAAATGCCGAGCGGTTTGCCAAGAGTAAGACCGAGCAGCACGCCCAGTGTAATAGAGTTTGCGAGGGCATCTCCAAACTGATCGAGAGCAATCATCACGCCGGCATTAGCGACGGCAAAAATTGGAATCACCAGCAGATTGACTGGCATTTGGATGCTATGCTCTAAGCGCGAGAGGGGACTGGCAACGGCACTTGTGGATTTGTCGATTTGCTCAACAATCTGCGTTTGTTCTTTGCTAGCAAGAATCCATTTGTCTTCGTTGTGTTGGCTTGCAAGTTCTGCCAGCAAGAAGTGCAGGTCTTCAACAAATTTCATGGGGTTGCATTTAGGGCGCGCTGGAATCATAAATGCGGAAAGCACGCCGGCTACGGTGGCATGTACGCCTGACCCCAGAAAACACACCCAGACGCCGAAGCTGAAGATGGCATAAACCCACAGTTTGCGGATGCCCAAAAGATTCATTAGCCACATGGCACCAAGCAGTCCCAAGCCTGCAAACAAGTTTGTCAGAACAATGGTCTCGGTGTAGAAGAGGCTAATGACGACAACGGCTACTAGATCATCGACGATAGCCAGCGCCAGAAGAAATGTCATCACGGAGCTTGGAATGCGGTTGCCCAAAATAAAGAGCAACGCCACTGCAAAGGCGATGTCGGTTGCCATGGGGATAGCCCAGCCGCGCGCGGCGTCACCGGTAGGATTGAGCAAAAAGTAAATTAGTGCAGGCATAATAACGCCGCCAAGTGCAGCCACAATAGGCAAAAGTGCCTTGCGCAGTGAAGAAAGTTCGCCCACCAGAATCTCCCGCTTGATTTCTAGACCTACAAGCAGGAAGAAAAGTGTCATCAGACCATCATTGATGAAGTGCTGCAGTGAGCTTTCCAGCACAAATGAAGAGATTTTGATGCCAATGGGAAGGTGTAAGAGATGTGCATACTCATCTGAAAAGTCAGAGTTTGCCAAAATCATGGCAGTAATCACGCAGAAGAGCAGCACACCACCACCAAATGTTTGCTTTTGGATAAAATCTTTGACGGGTGAGGAGTAGCGGCGATAAAATTCTTCAAATGGTGCCGTGTAGCGTGTGTCTTTCCTTGTTTGGCGCACATCAGACTCTGGCGATAAAGCCGTAAGCATTTCAGCGCTTGGGCTATTGACTCTCTCTGGATTTGGATGCATTGGCAAAAAGCTTGTGTTAAAAAGTTAAGGGCAATTACGGTAGCCCAAGTGAAAAGTTAAAACAATCCTACACGCAGCGAGCAGACAAGGCTGTGGAGCGCACTATTGCACAAAGCAGGTAACAACTAAGGGGATAAAAAAATTCTGATGGTAGTGTGTTTGGTGTCTGAGAGCAGAAGGTGGGCTTGCAGCGTAAAGGAAGAGCATGTTGGGGCGTGTTTTATCGAGATTGAGCGGCTTGCTCTCTACAGGACTGTGTGTTAGCAAGGGTTCTGAAGAGGTGTGCTGGAGACTTGTTGATGGATACGCTCAATCGTTGCAATTAAGCGTTCTGCATACTTTTCTTTTGTGTAGGCAGATTCATACTTACGAAGGTTGTTTTCTCGCATCCTGTGCCGCAGTTCTGCATTTTTACAAAGCAAAATGACTTTCTCGGCTACAGCGTCAGGGTCTTGTTTAGGGACGATAAAGCCATTGATGCCATCTTCGACAACTTCGGGAATGGCAGCGTGGTTTGTCGTAACAATCGGCAGACCAGCTTGCATAGCTTCCAGATTGACAATGCCAAAAGTTTCTATAGGATAGAACGTCGGGAAGACGAAGATATCAGCGTCGTAGAAAAGTTGTTCTTTGATTTCACCGGTAACGATGCCTTTCCAAGTGACGACATCTTGCAGGTGATGGGCTTGGACGAAGGCTTCGGCATCTTTTTTATCCTTTTCACTTTGCCAAGCGCCGGCAAAATTAAATTTGACATTCGGGCACTGCGCGATAATCTTGGGAATTGCCTCTAACAAGACAAAAAAACCCTTAGAGCGAGTGAGGTTAGAAAGATAGAGAACCTGAAGCGGCTCGTGCTGTGCCTCTAAGCGTGGTTTGGGGGCAGTCTGAAACCGTTCAATCGCATTATGCACGGCATAAATGCGCTCGGGCGGTAGAAACGGCAAAAAGTTGAATTTCAGGTTTTCCCCAACAACAATAGCGGCTTGTGCGGCGCACACAAAATTTTTGATAAGAAACTTGAGCCATCGTGGCGAACGCGCATAAAAGTCTGGTAAGTTATTGCCATGCGCATAGTAAATGATTTTGACGCCAAATAAGCGTACCGTAGAGAGCAGGATGGTATCACGTAGAAAGGGGATGGCTGTAAAAGTCATTGGATAGATGCAATAGTCGAAGCGGTAGCGAATCAGTTTGCCAAGGGTTTGAAAAACGTAGTAGATGAGTAGCGCAATTTTTTTGAAGCTAAATTTCCCGCCAATATCTTCAATGCGCTTGGCGAAGTTAATGAGTTGAACCTTCACATTAAAAGCCTGCATAAAAGGCGAATTCAGCAGCAGGCGATTCATCACTGTAAAGCCATGATAAGGAGGGGGAAGTTGGGCAAAGAGCAGAATGTTGAGCTCTCGAGATGCACTCATCAATCCCTTTAGGCAGTAATCTTGACACGAATTTTCTCAAAGGCTTTTCGAGCAGTAACTCTCAAAAACTTTGCTTCATCGCACCGTACGTTAAAGAAGACTTTTAAGAACTTAATCTTAGTGTAAGGAATGTTGGGCTTCACTTTGACAAAGACAAGGTTGCTAAGCAGCGTGTCCTCCCAGTACTCGTGCTGTTCAATCATGCTTTCATTGAAGAGGTAAGATGATGTGGTAAGTTTGACAGCGTAATCCTGCGGCTCATCGAGCAAAGGACCACTGAAGTGTCCAGCAGGAAGGTCATATGAAGCAGGAAAATCTCTTGCGTCTAAGAAAGGAAAGAACGCAATATCAATTTTGGGATAGAGACTTCTGATGTAAGGAGCAAGATGAGAAATGTAGCAATCATTGGCATTGAGAAGTGTGCTTTGGCCATCATGAACCAAGATTGCACTGTCCCAGTCATTTCGAAAAAGCGTAATGTCTATTGCATTCTTGAAGTGAAACTTCTCTTTATGATTCAGCTCAATGATGTTTTTGAAACCCATCGCCTGTAATTCTCGATGCTGCTCTTGGTCGGAAAGATATGGAATCAGTATCGGCGTGTTCTTGTCAAACAGCCGAAGCGTCGGCTCATGTTGATGATCGCGGTGCGAGTGTGAGATATAGATGCAATCGACTGGACCGATATCTGAGACCGTAAGTTTCGGTGGTGGAAATTGCCACCAAGATCCAAAAAAAGTAGGACCTTCTAACCAAGGGTCGGTAAGCAATCTTATACCCAGGGTTTCGATAAGCATGCAAGCGTGTGCAATATGAGTAACCTTCATACTATTCTTCTTATTGACGATATAGAAGAAGATGAAATCGAATATAAAAATGTACGTGCGAAAATTGACAATGGCTGGGTGGGGGGCGGACAACCATTTAGCCATTTTTCTGCATACCATTTTTCTCTTCTGAGAGATGAATCGCAAGATTGGAAGAGGATTCGAGGGTGATAATCCGTTGTGGCACAGCCAGCGTGATCCCCTGCTCGCTCATGGCGCGGTGAAAGTGTTCGCGCAACTGAATTTCTGTATCGAATCGCTGCGTGAAATCGGCAACAAAACAGGCTAAGCGCATCTCAATGCCCAGTTCTGTAATGCGCATAGCTTGCAACTCAGGCTTCGGATCATCGACCACAAATGGGTGAGAGGTCATCACTTGAAGTGCAATCTCTCTGACCTTTTGTGTGTCGGTGCCAAATGGCACTGTAAAGGGCACTAAGACGCGTGTCTTGTGAGTCGGATAAGCAAAATTAATAACCGTGCTTTTGACAAGTTCAGAGTTGGGTACAATGTGGTAGTTAAGGTCAAAATCTTGGATGCGTGTAGAGCGTAAGCCAATTGCGATGACATCGGCAAGAGTACCGTTTGGCAGTTGGATGCGATCGCCGACACGAAAGGGCTGGTCGAAGGCAATAATGATGCCGGCAATAATGTTTGCAATGGTATCCTGCGCTGCTAAAGCTACTGCTAATGAACCGACGCCCAAACTGACAAGTAGACTGCCGATATTGATTGAAAAGTGATCCATCACAATTGCAGCGGCAATCAGGATGATAAGCAGGGAAATAAGATTGCGCGCAAGTGGCGCTATCGTCATGAGTTGCTTGATGTCTTGATGTTGTGCTGCTGCCGCCGACTCGAGAAGATGGTCGATCATCGCACGAATAAAGCCAATGACAACGCTAATGCCGACAAGCGCCGCATAGATGTAAATGACCGCATCAAGCACTTTAACAAAGCGCATGATAGCAAGGCTTTCGGCATCGGTAACCAGTCGAATTCCCCAAAGTGCATAGAGCGACAGCACTGCAAAGACAATAGAGCGCGCACGCTGCTCAAGCACTTCGGCAAGCCGTTCATCAAGGTTCGTATCGGTGCGCGAAAAAATCTTCGTGCGCAAAAGTGAGATAATCTTCTTGAACAGCCAGCCTAGTGGAAATGAAAGCAAAATGAGAACAAAAGCTAAAACAAGACGATATAGCAACGGGTTAGATGCAACCCAATGTAGAATGTGTTCAGATGTCATAGGTCTATACAGATTTAATGATGTTACAAACGTGGTCAATAGCTTGGCTTGAGACGCCAAGATGAGTAACAAGACGAATAAAATTTTTTTTGATGCTTGAAATCAAAATATGGTGTTGTTGGAAGAGCTCAACCACAGCACTTTCATCCTGCCCAGAGGGCGATACATCGACAGCAACGATATTCGTCTGCACAAGATTCAAATCAAGACGAAATTTAGGATTAGCACAAAAGGCTTGTGCAAGTTGCCGTGCATGGCGATGATCTTCTGCCAGTCGCTCATAATGATGATGCAAAGCATAACGTGCCATAGAGGCAATGACGCCAACCTGCCGCATTGCGCCGCCCCACATTTTGCGAAACCGACGCGCAACGGCTATCATATCTTTCGCACCCACCAGCATCGAGCCAATAGGTGCACCTAAGCCTTTTGAGAAGCATACAGAAATGGTGTCAAAATGCTGAGCATAGTCTTTTGGCTTTAAGCCTGTGGCAACACAAGCATTCCAGAGCCGCGCGCCATCTAAGTGCAAGTGCAAGTTTTGGGACTTGCAGTATTGACTGATGCGCTCAACTTCCTCAATCGGATAAATTGTGCCCCCTGCGCGGTTGTGTGTATTCTCCAAGCAAACCAGCGACGTGCGAGGATACCAATCCGCCGTGGCACGCACCGCATCACGAATGTGATCGAGAGAAAGCACACCATCTTGACCCTCAATCGGTCGCAATTGCACACGTGAGAGCACCGCAGGTGCAGCAGTTTCGTAGTGAAAAATGTGTGCGCCCGATTCCAAAATCACTTCATCCCCATCACGCGTGCTGACACGCAGCGCCAGCTGATTTGCCATCGTGCCGCTTGGCACAAAGAGTGCCGCGTCTTTGCCTAAAAGTTCGGCAACTTCACACTCAAACTCTGCTGTAAGCTGGTCTTCACCGAAGACATCATCACCGAGTTTTGCAAGCAAGCCGGGCTCAAGCGTTGCCGCAAGCATCTCGGGTGTAGGCTTCGTAACTGTATCACTACGAAGATCAATCAGCGATGGCATCACTTATGCAAATGAAGTTGGGGAAGGCTGATGATACTCAGGTTCAGGTGCAGTGCGAAACTCCCCGCAGGGTTTGAAATGCGGATGCGTCTCAAAAAGCCGTTCAAGTTCAGTGCGCGTGAGCGCTTTAGCGCCGCCAAGCAATTCAGCCATTAGAAGTGTTTTTGCAGCATGTTCCAATTTTTTCTGTGCGATAAAGTGCCTGCCAAATATCTTCGCCAAGTGCAACGAGCCCATGATTTGAAAGCAAAATCGCATGCGCAGCTTTGATAAATGGTGCAAGCGAGGCAGCAACCTCCGCAGTGCCAGGCGTGGCATACTGTGCCAGCGGTACAGCACCAATGTCCAAGATCACTTCAGGAAATACAGCTAAGTCTAACGCACGACGCGCCGCAGCAAAGGCGGTAGTAGCAACTGGGTGAGTGTGCACAATGCCGCTAACATCAGGACGCTCGCGATAAATGTAAAGATGCATATGCGCTTCCGTCGATGGCGCACGCTTGCCCTCAAGCCACTTGCCATCAAGTGAGAGCAACGAAACATCATCAAGCAAGGCACGGCGCTTCAAAGTGCGCGACGCTGTGATGTAAATCCCCTCCGATGCGCGCAAACTAACATTGCCATCATAGCCCGCAACAAAGCCCAACGCCGCAACCTCATGTGCAACTTCGACGATTGTCCGCTGTAGTGAAGAGTCCATTTCAGTAGAAATTTTTGCCATGCAAAGTCTGGAATGCACAAAAATAGCCAAGAAATAGCCAAATTTCGCACGCATGCAACGCCATCGAGAACTCTTTTTTAGAGAGGCATACTTTTTGATGAATACGAAACGAAGTGCATTGTCTCCATGTTAGGTTCTATGTTAGGTGAGCGCTGCACGAAAACCTCAAGCAGCAGTACAACAAACAGCATTGGTAACTTCATTTCATACTCCGCAAAAATTCTGGTGATATGCAAATGCGCTACAAAAAGCTCCGCAAATCGCTTAAAAGAATGAAGGAAGCACTGGAGCATCTTGAAATGCTCGAGTCGCTTCTAGATGATCAGATGAGCCATGATGATGTCGCTACGCCGATGGAGCGCGCAACGAGCGACTTTACACAGGCTTTGCAAGCCTTCATGAAAGATGTGCCAAGCAAGTTAATACCCCAGCACCTTCAAAGTGTGCGCAGCAAAGACGCACGTAGTGATGAGCGCAAACTGTCTGAGGCTACAGCTGTCGTGGTGAGTAATGGCGCCGAGAGTAGCATCGCAGAAGAAATTCGCCAGACGGAGGCACGGCTGCAAAATTTTATGCGCGACCTGCTAAAAAAAGAATTACCGAAGTTAGCCCAATCACCAGTGCCCAAAGAAGATGATGTGGACATCGACGATCTTGTCAGGCAAAGTGAGCAGCGCTTGCGTACCATTATTGATTCTACACCCTTAGGCATCGTCATCACAAATGAAAATGCCATTATCGAATATGCTAATCAAGCCTATTGCGAAATCTATGGCTACAAGCCCGAAGAGCTTATCGGACAATCATTCACAATCATTGTGCCTCCTGAGAAAAAGGACTTCTGGCTTGATTTGCATCAAAAGTACTTAGATGGCTACAAGGAAATTCGA
>NSLH01000049.1 GCA_002763895.1 [Chlorobium] sp. 445 | reverse complement strand
TTTTTTTATTCCCGACGCACGTATTGGCTGGCTACCCCATGCCGTCTCACTAGGTCAGCACATTATTCAAACGGAGCGGATTGATTGCCTCTATTCGTCTTCACCGCCTTACACAGCGGCACTGATTGCCCGCACACTCAAGCGCAAGACGCACTTGCCTTGGATTGCTGGATTTCGCGATCCTTGGACGGGGTTTCTCTCTACGCCTGTACGCTATGGCATCGCTAAGAAAATTGATGCCCATCTCGAGCGCAGTGTCTATGCAGAATGCGATCGCTTGGAAGTTGCGTGGCTTGGTATTGCCAAAGATTTTCAGAAAAAGTATCCGGACATTGACGCCACCAAATTGCTGCACATTGAAAATGGTTTTGACGAAGCAGATATTCCAGCTGTTAAGTTTGAGCGTAATGCAAAATTTACACTGTGCTACACAGGCTCAATGTACGGCAAGCGCTCACCTGAGCGCTTTCTTGACGCAGTACGCTCACTTGTAAGACAAGGCAAAGTTGACCCTGCCAAAATTGAACTCAAATTCATTGGTCGCTTTGGGTCAAACATTATGCCGCTCTTTGAAGAACCGACACTCAAAGCTGCAATTGTTGTCAAGCCGTATATGCCGCATTCAGAGAGTGTGCTGGAGCTTTTAAGGTCAGATGTCTTACTCCTTGTTGTCGATGACTCGAGCGATAGTGCTGAGATTGTGCCGGGCAAAGTCTATGAATACATTGGCACACAGCGCCCGATTCTTGCACTTGCACCAGAAGGCGCTATTGCAGCGCTAATTCGAGAAACGCAATCAGGCACAGTTGCAAACTTTCGCAGTCAGAGCGAAATTGAGCAAGCGTTTTTGAAGTATTACGAGCGCTTCTGGGCTGGGGAGACGCTCTGGGAAGGCAACGCGGAAGCCATTAAGAAATACACGCGGCGTGAGGCTGCAAAAAAATTAGCCACGCTCGTGCATAAACTTGTAGAAATTCATCCGCCAACTTTTCATGACACCCATCAATAGCGAGACCTCTGTAGCCAACAGCGCGTTTATGCATGCGCCACTTAGAAAAGTCTTGATGCTTGCCTACTACTTTCCACCTATGGGACTTTCAGGTGTGCAGCGCACTGCTAAGTTTGTCAAGTATCTACCTGAATTTGGCTGGAAACCCATCGTGCTGACGATTAACCCAACGGCATATTTTGCTTACGATGACTCCTTGCTTGCTGAGCTTTCTCATCCTGCGATTGAAATCGTGCGTACTGATACAAAAGACATCACAAAAGCGGCGTCTGCCGCCACTGGCAAGCGTCAGTTCAAGATGCCTTCTGAACAAACCAGACGCTTTCTTAGCGCACTCAGTCAATTGGTATTTATTCCAGACAACAAAATCGGTTGGAAGAAATTTGCAATAGAAAAAGCCAGTGAAATCATTGAGCGCGAGAAAGATATTGACGTGATTTACTCTACTGCGCCGCCATTTAGTTCGCACCTTATTGCACTTGAGTTACGTGCCAAGTATCACCTGCCGGCCGTGCTCGACTTTCGTGACCCTTGGGTTGAAAATGCTGCACATCTTTACTGCACACCCTTTCACCGACGCAAACATGAAGCGCTCGAAGAATATGTGCTCACGCATGCCGATAGAATCATTACCGCAAATCGTGCTTTGAAAGAACTCTTTCTCAGAAAGTATCTTGGGCAATTGCAGCACAAAGATATTTCTATCATCTGGCATGGCTATGATGCAGACGACTTTCGTCAGGTGCAGCCCGATTCACGCACTCGCCGCAAATTACGCTTTGTTTATTCCGGTCGTTTTTTTCTGAGTTCGCCAGCACCTTTTTTCAGAGGCTTGAAAGCAGCTATTGTGCAAGAGCCTGCATTACGCGAGAGCGTAGAGCTTTGTTTTGTCGGTCTTTTTGAAAAAGAGCATATGAGCTTAGCCGAAAAACTTGGGCTCAAAGACATGATTGAAGTTCATGGCTATCGTCCGCATCTTGAAGCAATTGCAGAATTGCTCAGAGGCGATGTGCTTTGGGCTACGCTCAACCCTGTCAAGGGCACAGAGGTGATTACGCATGGCAAACTCTTTGAGTACATTGGCGCACGCAAAACACTCTTTGGCATTGTGCCCGAAGGCGCAGCACATCAGCTCATTTTAGAAGCAAATGGTGTTGTTGCACATCCCAAAAAGACACAGGATATTGCACAGAAAATTTTAGAACTCTACGCGCTTTGGAAACGGAATATGCTGCCTACTCCAACCGAAGACTTTGTGCAGCGCTTTGAACGCCGACAGCTTACAGCGCAACTTGCCAAAGAGTTCGGACAACTTATCCGCATCGAGTAACATGACGACACTGACTAAGAAAATTCATCTTGTCGACCTTGTTGGCTTGCACAACCGTCTGCAGCCTGAACTTTCTGCTGAAATTCAAAAAGTTATTGAGAGTGCAAGTTTCATTAACGGTGCGGCTGTTGGCGAGCTCGAGTGCGCGCTTTCAAAATACCTTGGATTGCGTTTTGCGGTTGGCTGCGCAAATGGCACAGACGCCTTGCAAATTGCACTCATGTCGCTCGGTATTGGCAGAGGCGATGAAGTGATCACCACTCCTTTCACGTTTGCTGCTACAGTTGAAGCGATCTTGCTTGTTGGCGCAACACCCCGCTATGTTGATATTGATGCACGCACATTTAATCTTTGCGCTGACGCCCTTGAAGCCGAAATCACTCCACAGACACGTGCCATTCTGCCTGTGCATCTTTACGGACAAGCCGCTGAAATTGATAAAATCGTAGAGATTGCCACTCAGCACGGATTGGATGTCATTGAAGATAACGCCCAATCTTTCGGTGCAGATTACAAAGGGCGTAAGGCTGGCACGTTCGGACGCATCAGCACGACAAGTTTTTTCCCTGCTAAAAACTTAGGTGCTTTTGGTGATGCTGGCGCCATCTTCACAGACGACGAAGAGCTTTTTTGGAAAATCAAAATGATTGCGCAACACGGCGCAAGGGTACGCTATCAGCATGAACTTTTAGGCGTCAATTCCCGCCTTGACACCATTCAAGCTGCTGTGCTTAAGGTCAAACTCCGTTACCTTGATGAGTTCAATGCTGCACGCCGCCGCGCCGCTGACCTCTACGATCACTATCTGCACGATGCTAAGCTTCAACTGCCGTATCGCGATCCGAATGGCACGCACATTTTTCATCAATACACCATTCTCCTGCCCGAACCCAAGATGCGTGATGACTTGCAACAGTTTTTGAGTGTCTATGGCATTCCGACCTCGGTGCATTATCCTATTCCGCTAAATTTGCAGAAAGCGTTTTTAGATGCACGCTATCCCAAAGGTTCGCTGCCTATAGCTGAAAGCATCGCTGCGCGTGTGCTCTCTTTGCCAATGCACACGGAGTTAGACGAAGAACAAATTGCTTTTATCAGTGAAAAGATTTTAGAATTTGTTGGTCGTAAGTCTTCAGCGTGAGTGTTAATTCTATGAAGCGCTCCATACTTTTTCTTTGCACGGCTAATGCGATTCGCAGTCAGATTGCACACGCCTTGCTTGAATCGCTTTCTGCAGATTTCGTGGTCTACAGCGCTGGCGTAACACCTGTGCGCACAATTGATAAACTTACGTTTCAGACTCTGCGCGAAATTGGAGTTGATATTTCATCACATCGCACATCTGACATTGAAGAATTTCGCCATGTGACACTTGATATTCTTATCACAATGAGCGCTACAGCATATCGTGATTGTCCACGATGGCTATATGAAAATGAGCAATTGATTTGCGGGCACTGGGGATTTGAAGATATCTCAGGGCGTGGGGCAGCACGGTTTCGAGAACTGCGCGATCACATCATGCTTCATCTTCGGGCCTTTCTTGCAGAGTATCGCCCCGAGCTTTCTCGTGATGAACTGGCTGCCTTAGTGCGAAAATTCACGCGCTGAGAGTTGATAGCGCAGACTCTCAGCAACTTGTAAGGCTACCTTTTCAGCGTGCTCAATGGTGTCGGGCACAGAGATTCCTGCGCGCCAATTTCCTGTAAAAAAGATATCGCTGTGCACTTGCTCATACTGCTCCACACTGCTTATCACGTCTTGATGGTGCAAGTTATACTGCGGAATCGCTTGATGCCACTGTACCACCGCTGTTGCTCTCGGTGCAGTGTCAATGCCTAATATCTCCTTTATCTGCGCACGGGCAAGTGCAAACAGTTCAGCTTCGGATAGATGTGCTAGCTCCGGCTGACGTGAGCCACCAATGAAGACCGTCATCACTGCGCCCTCTGCATATCGCTCCGGAAAAATCATGCTGTTGAAGACGATACCCAAAATTTTTCGCTGCTCCCGCTCGGGCACAAGAAAACCAAAACCATTCGGCAATTTGATGCGATGCGTGTCGTAGCCTAAAAACACTTGGGCTATGGGTGAATATGGAATCATCTTCAGGACAGCAGCAAGCTCTGTCGCAAGGCTTTCGAGGAGCTGAGCTGCCTGTGGCGCCGGTGTTGCTACAATGATTTTTTTGCTTCTATCTTCTTGCTGACGCCACCTTGTGTGAGCGAAATTTTCAGACCATCACTCTCGCGAGTGATGCTTTGCACGTGCACCTCGCACCATAGTCCAGTGTCAATCTCCTCAGCAAGGCGTTTGACAACATCATAAAATCCGCCTGCAAAAGAAAACATCTTGCGAGAATTTTTTTTCGACGCTTGCGCTTTTGCCTTTCTTGCTTGCCATGCCCCTTTGATTACGCTACCGTATTTTTTTTCCCACACTGTCAAGGTTTTGAAAGCAGCATCAGCGGCTAAATGCTCTGGTCTTGCGCCGAACGTGCCTGCAAGAAAGGGATCAATGAGATAGTCTAACACTTCTGGACCAAATCGTCGTGCAATAAACTCAGCAGCTGTTTCGCGTGTGGGGCTTGGGGCAATGAAGGGTTCTTTGAGTAGACGCAATTTTGCCGAGAGCGAGAGCAGTGGTGTAAAAATCAGGGCAGGTGAGGCTTTCAGAGGTACAAGTTTACCTTCCTTCAGAATGTAGCGTGTGTTTGCTGCAGCATTTGCCCAGAGCATGCGCTCTTTAAGCCCCAGATCAGTAAGGAGACGTCCGACGGCCTCGTTCGACTCAAGCACCGTGTTTGGTCCAACATCAAAGGTAAAACCTTGGACTTGCCGCGTTTGAATTTTTCCACCTATGCTTTTTGATGCTTCAAAGACAAGCGTGGAGATGCCTTGCTTTTTCAATTGGTAGGCCGCACATAGCCCTGCTAACCCTGCGCCAATAACAACTACTTGTGCATTCATTCTATTGTTACTTCTGACCGTTTTCTCCGACGGAATGTTACTAGTTGACTTGATGCTCTCTTTATGCTTTCAAGCACGATTTTTACTTGAGCGTGTCTGCTGAAAAAATGATGATAAAATCTGTTGCAGAAACATCCAGCGTGGATTTGAGTTCACCAAGAAAAAATCGATTGAGCCCATCGACCACTGCATGTGGTAGCCACCGCTTTACAAACTTATTTTGATACGATTCATAACTGACGAAGAACTCTGGTTTGAAACCGTGGCGTTCAGCAAGTTGCAGCAAAGGTCTCAATTTGATGTCGTCCGCAAAGACGGTGCGAAACGGTCCTTGGTCGCGCTTGCTGGCACTGAATGGGGTCCCTGATGCCACTCGATAAAACAGTTGATGCACAAAGTAGGGCGAGTATTTCGTTACAACACCTTTCCAAATTTGCGGGTTTGGATAGGCAAGTATGACTTTCCCCGTTGGCTTTACCCATTTGAAGAATTTTTCAAGCACAATTTTTGGTCGTTCCAAGTGCTCAATCACATCCCAGCAGACAATTAAGTCGAAGGCGTGATTCCATTGCTCATTCTCAAAAGTGTGCAAATCAGCGCAGATGCGTTCAGCAAGTTGGCTATTGCGTTCTAATTGATAAGGTGAAATATCAATGCCTGTTACTCTGCAGTGTGAGAGCTTCAAATGCGAAGCCGAGCCACAGCCTGCCTCCAAGACTTCTAAGCCTGTCGTTTCACCGAGATGATGTCGCAGTGCCTCAAGTGCAAGCTGACCATCGGTATAGTGTGCGTATAGTACTGGCAGCTTAGCTGAGTCTTTTGTGTGTGATGTTAGCGTATCCGTTTTCACAGTCTTTGCTGAATTAGCTTGCAAAGATAATGATTTTATATTTCTGACACACTTGCCAATATTGTTGAGCGCCTTTTACGCTGTAGAGCAAGATGCGCTTCAAGCGCTTGACGACCAAATGTAGCATGCAGCCAGACAACATCGCAATTTTTCACAGCATGCTCTTTTATTTATCTTTGAGATTTGACGCAATTCAACTGCTTCAAACCATGCTTGCTTATCAGCGCACGATAAAAAAAGAAGTCTCCATTTGGGGACGAGGGTTGCATACAGGACAGGATTGTATGCTCACATTCAAGCCTGCGCCTGAAGATTATGGGTACCGCTTTGTTCGGACCGACTTACCGGATTCACCTGAAATTCCAGCCGATATTGACCATGTTGTCGATATTCGTAGGGGGACAACAATAGGCGTTGGCGATGCAAAGGTGCATACGACAGAGCATGTGCTTGCTGCGCTCTATGGTCTGCAAATCGATAACTGCCGTATTGAACTTACAGGTCCTGAGCCACCTGTGGTCGACGGCAGCAGTAAGCCCTTTGTCGATGCGCTGCTTTCTGCTGGCTTTGAGCAACAATCTGCTCCGAAGAACTTTCTGATTGTGGATGAAACCGTTGAATATGTCGATGAAGCACGTGGCGTGCATATTGTTGCTCTGCCGCTCGATGACTTTCGCGCCACGATTATGATTGACTACAAGAATCCCGCCTTAGGCTCGCAGCACACTGGCATCTTTGATATGCAGAAAGAATTTGCAAGCGAATTTTCAGGGGCGCGTACATTCTGCTTTCTTAGCGAAGTCGCTGAGCTGGCACATCAAGGCTTAATCAAAGGCGGCGATATTGACAATGCTATCGTGATTGTCGATAGACAAATGTCGCAAAGCGAACTTGATGAACTTGTCCAAAAAATTTCACAGGGCAAAAATGGCTATCATCTTGAACTGGGTGAGAATGGCATTCTGAATAATCGTAAACTGCGCTATCCGAATGAGCCTGCACGCCATAAGTTGCTTGATTTACTGGGCGATCTTGCGCTCATTGGCATGCCCATCAAAGCACAGATTCTTGCAGCGCGCCCTGGGCATGCGGCAAATGTGGAGTTTGTCAAGAAACTGCGCAAGCTAATTGAGAAAAATAAACTCACGCGCAAATATCAACATGAGCGAAAATCAGGTGTCGTCTTTGATGCGGCAGCTATTCAGAACATCTTGCCACACCGCTATCCCTTCCTGCTAATTGACAAAATCATAGAGTTTAAGCTCGATGAAAAAATTGTGGCAGTGAAAAACGTCACGATGAATGAACCGTTCTTTCAGGGTCACTTCCCCGGTAATCCTATCATGCCAGGTGTCTTGATTCTGGAAGCCATGGCACAGTCAGGTGGAATTCTCTTGCTTAATGGTAATGAATCGTTTGCGCAAAAAGATGTCTATTTTATGGGCATTGATAATGCGCGTTTTCGTAAACCTGTTGTGCCCGGCGATACGCTCATCATTGAATCCGTTGTCAGAAATCGTCGGCGCAATGTATGCCAGTTTTCGTCTAAGGCATTTGTACGCGGCGAACTCGTTTGCGAAGCCGACTTGATGGCAACGGTTGTGCCGCGCAATAAACCTCAACAAAGTTGATTTGCATAAGCACCAGTGACCCAACGCTTGAATTGTTTGGACCAGTATAGCTGCAATTGCACATGCAAATTGGGAAGATTCACATAGATAAACCTATCGTGCTTGCGCCGATGGAAGATGTTACAGACCCGTCATTTCGTCGGCTATGCAAAAGGTTTGGTGCAGATATTGTCTACACAGAATTTGTAAGTTCAGAAGGCTTGGTGCGTGGCGCTGCAAAGTCGATGCGCAAGCTCAAGGTGTTCGATGATGAGCGACCTGTAGCGATTCAAATTTTTGGCAATCAAGTCGAGGCGATGGTTGAAGCTGCACTCATTGCCGAATCAGCAAACCCAGATTTTATTGACATCAACTATGGCTGTCCTGCTAAGCAAGTTGCTGGACGTGGCGCAGGGTCAGGTTTGCTTTGCAATCCTACTTTGATGGAAGAAATCACCGCTGCTGTGGTCAAAGCCGTCAAAGTTCCTGTTACAGCAAAAACGCGCATCG
Organism: [Chlorobium] sp. 445; assembly: GCA_002763895.1. NCBI lineage: Bacteria > Pseudomonadati > Chlorobiota > Chlorobiia > Chlorobiales > Chloroherpetonaceae > [Chlorobium] sp. 445. Next base: position 2,620 of record NSLH01000049.1, on the reverse strand, counting down.
GCTGGGATGAGCAGTCTATTTCCATTCTTGACACCGTCAAACGCTTAGAAGGGTGCGGCATTCAGGCTCTTACCATTCACGGACGCACGCGCGCACAAATGTTCAAGGGCACAGCAAACTGGGAGTGGATTCGGCGTGCAAAAGAGATAGCCACGATTCCTATCATTGGCAATGGTGATATTTGGCAGGCAAGTGATGTGCCACGTCGCTTTGTAGAAAGCGGCGTCGATGGTGTGATGATTGGACGTGGCTCAATTGGAAACCCGTTCATTTTCCGTGAAGCTAAGGCGCTCATGACCACCGGCGTCTTGCCTCCGCCACCGACGCATCACGAAAAAATTCACGTTGCCATTGAACACCTGAAAATGTCGCTCGAGTGGAAAGGTGAAAAGTATGGTGTCTTAGAAATGCGGCGCCATTACTCATCTTACCTTAAAGGCTTGCCCAACGTGAGCAAAGTTCGCGATAAAATCGTGCGCGAAAATGATTGGCGTCAGGTTATAGATATGCTTCTGGAATTTGAACAGGACTGCGACCGCCATTTTGCTAATGGCACATTCGAGCTCTATGCTGAAACACTCAACGATCACTCTAAGCGCCTTGTTCTCGAGCCAGCCTCTGAAGTTGTGCAAGAGATGTAGAGACCTGTTCAAACCCTTGCCATACCTTAACGCTTGCAGTACCTTTCTCTACGCCTGCAAACTTTGTAAATTCGCCGTAAAACGATTGACACTTGCGCGATATGACCGAGATTGCCACGATTTTTGAGCAAGCACTAGCGTGGTCTGCAATTGGCATCGTTGTGCTCTATGTCCTTGAGACTCTGGTGCTGACAGCAGCACTCTACAAGAAATTCCCTACACGTAGCTTTGCGACACTTCCTAAGGTCAGTGTCGTGGTTGCAGCAAGAAATGAAGAGCGCAACATTGACACTTGCCTGCGCTCGCTTGTTATGCTGGATTATCCTACTGATAAACTTGAAATCATCATTGCTGATGACCGCTCGCAAGACCGCACGCCTGAGATTATCAAGCAATACGCCGCTGAATATCCTTTCGTGCACTACCTTCTGGTACAAGACAGCACCATCAAAGGTAAGGGCAACGCTATTCATCAAGCGGCAACAAGGGCTACCGGAGAGTTTATTTTGATGACCGATGCCGATTGCGTCGTTAAACCCACGTGGGTAAAAGACACCCTCAAATACTTCACTGATGAGACGGGCTTAGTCTGCGGCATCACCTTGCCGCGTGCCTCGCGCGCCTTCGAACGTATTCAAGCCCTAAACTGGTGTTACTTGCTCTCTACCGGTTCTGCCGTCGCCGCTATTGGACTTCCAATTGGCGGCATCGGCAATAACTTCAGTTTCAGGCGCCAAACCTATTTCGAAGTCGGCGGCTATGAAAAAGTGCGGTTTAGCGTGACCGAAGATTTTGCCCTCTTTCAGGCAATCAAGAAAACCAAGTGGAAAATTGCCTGCCCTGTAGAATATGTCACGCAAAACACGACGGTGCCCGAACAAACCTTTAGCGACCTCTACAAGCAGCAAAAACGCTGGGTTCTGGGCGGACTCGGTGGCGACCGCACCAGTCTGGCCACACTTATCTTAGGCTTTGTTGCCCACGTGCTGACCGTGCTCTCGTTTTTCCTCTTTACATGGCGTCAAGCCGTGCTCATGCTGCTCGTGAAAGTCAGTATGGATTTTCTTTTCCTCATTACGCCGCTCCGACGCCTCCACTCTGCCTCGCTGCTCAAAGCAATGCCACTCTTCGCGTTCTACCACTACTTTACCATGGTACTCGTACCGATTCTTCTGCTCTTCGATCGTAAAGTGGTCTGGAAAGGACGCGTCTATGGACGCCCCTAATTTACTTAGAATCACACCGTATTGCCCATTTCCTTGCCTGAAGAGCAACTAAGTCACTTGACTGAAGAAATTTATTCAATCTTTTCATCATTTATCCCAACCTGAGTAAAAATTTCCTCATACCTGACTGATTAAAACCTCGAGACAGGCACGATTTGCATACTTTTCACACCTTGAAGAGCGGCACACTTTTTGACGAACATCACATTGCTCAACTCGCAACAGGAGAACTGCATCATGTCTATTTCAGGGTACTTTACTGATTTTTCATTCCCAGAGGTGTTGCGTTTTATCTACACCTCTCGCAAGACTGGGCGTCTGCAAATTCGCTCATTGGATAGTGTGCAAACACCGTATCACTTCTGGTTTCGCAATGGTGAACTTGTCGCTGTGCAGCATCCTACACTTTCGCTACGCGTCTTGCTTACTAAAGTTAGTTCGCAGCCACTTGAAGCTATTCAGTCTGCTATTGAGGCGGTGCGTCATGCGCTGAACCAACCGATTGGCGTACTGCTCAAGCAGCAAGGCGTTGTTCAGCCAGAAGAATTGCAGATGATCTTCAATCGCCAAGTCCTGCAACCCGTCGTCTATCACTTTACGCTCGATAACGCTTGGTTCAAGTTTGAGCAGCATACAGCCATGCCCTTTGAAGAAATGACTGGGCTGAGTCTTTCACCCATTCAAGCCGCACTCAATGGCTTGCGGCGCTTGAAAAACTGGGACTCGCTCAAATCTAAAACTGCCCGAGCCGAC
>NSLH01000048.1 GCA_002763895.1 [Chlorobium] sp. 445 | reverse complement strand
CTTTATGAAATCGTATCAATTTGCTGCGCAAGCGCAAAGTCTTTTTCTGTCAGTCCGCCTGAATCATGTGTTGTAAGTTGAACGGTTACAGCGGGATATGTAAGAGTGATGTCAGGATGATGGTTTGCAGCTTCAGCAAGTGCAGCGATGCGCTCTATCAGTAACAAGCCTTTCATAAAGGGACTCATCTCACCTTTGTGATAAGCAAAAGAAAAATTTCTTCTCAAGGACCTTACCGTTTACGCTCCAGCCTTTGAGTGAAGCCAAACGCGCTTGAATGTCTGCTTCGGATAAGAGTGGCATTTTCATTGAGGTTCTTTTGTGGTAAAAGTTGTGGTAAAAGTTTCTTTGACACTTAAAATACACATTTCGCGCTGAAAAAAACATGCAGAGCGCATTGAGTCGGAGGCTATAATTCAAAACCTGTATTTTCCTATGTACCTGTCCAAGTTTCTCTTTGCATTCGTGCTTATCTCTACCCTTGCGTCTAATTCCTTTGCGCAAGATGAACCCAAAGTCTCTGCTGAAGGCTGGCTAACGCTGAGCGGTGGTGCAAAAAATCAGATCAAAAAGATTCTTTTCACCCCTGACAGTCGTACCCTGATTGTAGCCAAAGGACTTGAAGTAGAACTATGGTCGAGCGAAAGGGGGACATTGCAAACCGCGTTGGACGTCAAAGATATTGTGCGTGACATTGCGCTTAGTGCAGATGGGAAGACCCTCGCGATTGTGGCAAGTTCTACTGGATACAGCGAACCGAAAGTAGTGTTTTGGGATATGCAGCGACCACCAGTTGAGTTTGCTCTCTCTGAGCCCGCCAATGCCATTGCGTTTTCGCCTGACAGCAGAATGCTGATTGTCGGCACGATGAGAGGCAATATCCAATTGCTCGACATGAGCGGTAATGTACGGCAAACGATTGAAGCGCATGCAACTGAAATTACCTCGCTCGCGTTCAGCGCTGATGGCAGTTTACTTGCAAGCGCTGCCGAAAGAAAAAAAAGACCAAGACCTGACGCTGAAACTGTGGAACACTTCAAACTTCAGCGAGCAAAAACTCTGGGGCAATATGCCCTACGGTGGAACAGTCAAAATCAGCAGCGATGCAAAATATCTGGCAAATAGCGACGGCAGCCTGACACTGCGGCTCACCAAATCCGGGCATCAACTGCGCACATTTGCAGAGCGCGTTACAGGATTTGATTTCAGCCCCGATGGCACTCTGATTGCTGCTGGCGAATCACTCTCATCTCAAACAACGAAGGTCGTGTCAATCTATCATGTTGCTTCTGGGAAATTGCTCCGCCGCATGCCGATTAATACCTTTTTGATAAAGTCCATCGTGTTCAGCCCTGATGGGAAACTGCTAGCAGCAGGTTCAGAGACGACGGTGCAGTTGTGGAAACTCAGTGGTGTGGCTGGGCGTGTACCACTCTTGCTGGCGCCAAAAAATGCCGCCAAAACTTGCCGCAAGCGTTGAACTTCAAGAGCCATCTGGCAACCGCATCTTAGATGAAGGCGAAGAGGGTGCCATCGTGGTTACCGTCAAAAACATAGGACAAGGCGAAGCAGAGGGGGGCATGCGCGCGCTACATTAATCTCGGACAACGCAATGCTGTTCTTTCGCGTATCGAATGTGGTTGAGCGTCTATCGCCCGGTGCGAGCGAGAAAATTGTCATTCCTCTCTTGTCCTCAAGCGTGAAAGCGAAAGTGCAGGTAAAAGTAAAAATTGAACTCAAAGAGCGAAACGGTTTCGACCTTGAGTCGCCAGTGTTGCTCGCATTTGAGTGTGCGCCAGCGCCTAAACCTGTGATTGCACTCGTTGAGGTGCGTCTTAATGATGCTTCCGGCAATGGACGCATTGAACCGCGTGAGAGTGTAGAATTTACAGTGCGATTGCAAAATCAAGGCGGTGAAGTAAAACTTCCTATCGCAGAAATTTTGCTCGGTGAAGGCGTTTTTCTTACGCCTGACTCTAAGCAAGAAATAAAGCTCAATAGCTTTAGAACTGGTGAAACAAAAGACGTTGTATTTTCAGTATTTACAAGCGCTGATGTAAAAAGTGCTTTGCCGATTTCCATAAGTATAAAAGATGCAACTAGAAGCCTAAGCACCATCGTGCCTTTGGGCTTGACACTAAATAAAACCTATGCAAAATCTATCTCAAGTGTAGCCATAGCCGGCAGCGCAAAAGATACAGACACACGCTCTGATGTCGATATCGATATCCCAAAGTCGAAACAAAATAACCCGGATGCCATTGCGATTATTTTGGGCATAGTCTTATCGCTCGATTGCAGGTGCTCCCTTTGCCCGACGTGATGCAGAAATTTTCAAAGCGTATGCCGTCCAAGTCTTAGGCGTACCTGACGACAAAAATCATCTTTACCTTGCCACAGATGCCGCCGTAACGCTCGGTGAATTAAAAAAACTCTTCGGTGAAGAAGGATGGCTTGCCAAGCGCGTGCGCGCAAACAGCGACGTGTATGTCTTTTATGCAGGACACGGTGCACCTGAACTCAAAGAAAAATCGCCTTTCCTCATTCCTTACGATGATGATGCCAATTATGCCGCACAAACCGGGTTTAGCTTGAATCAACTCTATGAACGACTCGGCGCATTGAACGCACGCGCTGTAACTGTCTTTCTTGATGCCTGCTTTAGCGGTGTTACACGAGATAACCAATCGATGCTTGAAGGTTCAAGACCGGTATCGCTCAAAATCAACAATCCAATTTTGAAGTCGGAAAAATTGCTGGTCTTTGCGGCATCGAGCGGTGAGCAAATCGCAAATGCAGACAAAGACAGAGCGCATGGACTGTTTGCCTACTACGTGCTCAAAGGTTTGCGTGGCGACGCCGATGCCAATGCCGACAAGAAAATCACGGGCGAGGAATTAGAAACTTACCTGCAAACGATGCTCAAAAAAGACGCAACCGAACAAACCCCAGAAGTCATTGGACGCAACAAAAGCCGAATTCTTACTTCATTCTGAACAAGCTCACTCAGCTTTAAACCAATTTCAAGAGAAGCACGTCTGACCTGAAAATTTTTAATCAGCAAAAGACGCATAGATGAAAAAATCATTTTACCTGCTTCGCTTAGGACTTATCACAACGGCAGCACTGCTCCTTGTCAATTGCACAAATATATCTCGGGTTATCCAACAGCCAACCTCCAAATTTACTTCTTCAGAACCCGCGCTCAAACTGCCATACAAAGACGCTGGGCTCTCCGAACGACAAGCTGCTGCACATCTTTTAGACCGACTTGCGTTTGGTGCACGCCCCGGTGAAGTCGACAAAGTCGTCAAAATAGGCGTAGAGCGTTGGGTTGAAAGCCAACTGAGTCAGAGTGCTCAAAACTTGCGCCTCACTGAAAAACTTGCACCACTTAAAACACTAACGATGAGCAGTGTAGAAATTGTGGCAACCTATCCTAATCCCGGCATCTTACTTGCTCAAGCCTACCGCAATGGCATTATTTCACGAGATGATACTCTCAAAGCCAACCGTGCAGAGCTGCGCCGAAAAATTATGGACTACTACCGAAAAGAAGGCATAAGAGCGCAGCGCGAACTTATTAGCGAAATGCAAGCACAGAAAACTCTGCATGCCGTCTATAGCGAAAACCAACTCGAAGAAGTCCTCACCGATTTCTGGTTTAATCACTTCAACGTCTCTATTACCAACAACAAAGCCAGAGTACATGTCTTCTCATTTGAGCGTGATGCTATTCGTCCGCATGTGCTCGGCAAGTTCCGCAACATGTTGGGCGCAACAGCAAAGCACCCTGCGATGCTGCTCTATCTTGACAATGCACAATCCTCTGCGCCTGAAGGTGCACCAACAACACTCTCTAAAAACTTAGAGCGTTACCGACAAAGCCCATTTGCAGCAAAGCGTATTGATGCCGCAATGGCAAGGCAGAGAACCGAAATTGAGAAAATGAAAGATGAGCTACCTGATGTGATAAAACAGCAGCTCCCAAAGCGCGGTATCAACGAAAACTATGCACGAGAGTTGATGGAACTGCATACGCTCGGGGTAGATGGAGGTTATACTCAAACAGACGTGGTGGACGTTGCACGGGCGCTGACAGGTTGGACCGTCTTTCCTCAAGGCAAGCGTGCAGAGCGACTGCATGAGCTAATTGAACGTGGCAAACTGATAGGCGTAGTCCAAGAAGGGGATTTTCTTTTCCGACCTGATGCACACGATGCTGGTGAAAAGCATATTCTTGGCGTTACCTTTCCAGCAGGTGGCGGCAAAGAGGAAGGAGAAAAAGTACTCGATATGCTTGCTGCACATCCTGCAACAGCAAAACGGATTGCAACAAAACTGGCTCGACGCTTTGTCTGCGATAAACCACCAACGTCGCTCATTGAAAAACTGACGCAAACTTTCATGCAAACTGGTGGCGACCTCAAAGCCGTGATGCGCACGCTTGTCGAGTCAGCAGAGTTTTGGAGCAAAGAAGCAAGGCGTGCTAAAATTAAATCGCCGTTTGAATACGTAGTGAGCGCCTTACGAGCCTTAGATGCAGACATCTCAAGCACGCGTGAGCTAGTGCAGTGGATTGAAAAGCAAGGGCAACCACTCTATGCGTATCAAGCTCCAACAGGCTATCCTGATCGCGCTGAATTCTGGGTAAATTCAGGCGCACTGCTCAACCGAATGAACTTCGGCTTGCAACTTGCGCTTGGACAAATCAGAGGCGTCAAGCTCGACCTGCTTGCACTCAACCATAACCATGAACCAGAATCACTTGAAGAGGCACTGAACATCTATGCGGCGCGCCTAATGCCTGAACGCGATCTGACTGAGACACTGCGCCGCCTCATGCCCCTTATCAAAAATCCTGACTTTGCCGAAAAAATCTCTCGAGCCGCGCCGCCATTGCAGCCAAAGCGATCCAAGCAACAAGAAAGAAGTGAAAGTCTCCCATTTGATCGAGCACTGATTCAAGAATTTTTTAAGCGATGAACCGGAAAGTGATAACAATGAGCAAGCAATGACAAGCAAACATGCAGCGCTGGCAAATGTTGTCGGCATCATTCTCGGCTCCCCTGAATTTCAGCGCAGGTAAATTTTAGTAACCTAAACCTCGACAAACTACGATGCTAACACGCAGGGCTTTTTTGAAATCATCTGGCTTAGCACTGCTTGCGGTCGGACTAGGTGGAACACCGCTGTTTTTGAGGCGAGCGGTAGCTGCAACCGCGCAAAGTGGCTCGCACAAAGTCTTGGTTACAATTTTTCAGCGTGGGGCAATGGATGGCATAATGGCGGTTTCCCCCTTTGCCGATGAAAACTTGCGCTGCTGGCGACCACGACTAGCGCTGCCAGCACCGGGTGCAAGTGCAGAGGCACTCTTGGACCTTGATGGGCGATTCGGCTTGCATCCAGCATTTGAGCCTATCTTGCCGCTCTTCAAAGAAAAGACGCTGGCGATTGTACATGGTGTGGGCTCACCTGATCCAACACGCTCACACTTTGACCAGCAAGATTACATGGAAACCGGGACACCGGGAAGAAAAGGCACGCCTGACGGATGGCTAAATCGGCTTGCAAAAGAGTTGGGCAATGAAGCATCGCCGTTTCGTGCTGTTTCCATAACAAAAGCCTTGCCACGCTCCCTCTATGGAAAAGTCCCAGCATTAGCGATTGAAAATCTGGCAGACTTTGGGGTGAAAATGCCAGGTGCAAGTGAGATAGCGATGGCAGCCGGACAAGGGTTTGAGGCACTCTATGAGCAAACCTCGCAGCAACTTTTGCGTAGTGCCGGACAAGAAAGTTTCGAAGCCCTCAAAATTCTGCAAAAACTTGATGTGAAGAATTACCGTCCGCAGCAAGGTGCAGAGTATCCACGCTCGCCACTGGGACACAGTCTCAAACAAATTGCGCAACTTATCAAAGCAGATGTGGGTGTGGAAATTGCATTTGCTGAGTCGGGGGGTTGGGATACGCATGCGCAGCAAGGCACTACGCGTGGCCTCTTTGCGCGGCGAGCTCACGAGCTTGCGCAGGCTATCGCAGCTTTCTGGAAAGACCTCGAGCGCAAACAAGATCGCATTGTACTGATGACCATGACCGAATTTGGGCGAACGCTTGCCGAAAACGGCTCGGGGGGCACAGATCATGGACGCGCATCGTGTCTCTTTGTGTTAGGACATCCTGTCGATGGCGGTAAAGTGCACGGCACTGTGCCTGAACTAGCACGAGAGAATTTAGAAGATGGACGAGATTTGCCCGTTACGACGGACTTCCGAGCAGTGTTTTCAGAAGTTGCAGGCAAACATTTTGGGCTCAAAGATGCTACAAAACTTTTTCCAGGCTGGAATGGAACTCGACTTGCACTGCTTAAAGCCGAAAGGCACTGAAAGCGCAAAGATGCACTGCTAAAATGCTTTTGAGTCTATAAGTTCAAATAAAACCATGATAAGACAATGAAACACATTACCTCTTTTGCTTGGGCAATAATAATGGCTCTGATTGCAATATGTGCAAACGCAGAAGCACAAGAGCGCATAAGCGCTGAAGATATCATTGCGTCAATGAAACAGCTTAGCGAGCGGTTGCAACTTTCGCCTGAACAAGAGCAAAAAATCAGCCTCATTTTAAGTGAGACAAAAGACGCACTAAAAAAAGATCGGGAAATGGCAGGTGGCGACCGATGGGCATTGATGAGATCGTGGCGCGAGCGCGTTCAAACGATGGATGTAAAAATTCAAGATGAACTGTCTGATGCACAAAGAGTGATCTATGCAGAGATTAAGAGGGAGCGCCGCGAAAAAATGATGCAGAAAATGAGGGAGTGGCGTAACCGATGAGATATTTTAAGAAATTGTCAAATCTGCATCAATGAGCTAAAAAAATTTGGCGAGAAGTTTTACGTTTAGCTCCAGGATTTCTCATTGTCATAGAGATTTGTTCTTTCTGCTACGGCGCCTCGAGGCTTGTTATGTCGGCTTTCAAGTCTTCGAGGCGTTTTTTATTTCGAGCGCTGTCCAGGAGTATTGTCGCCACTATCTGCTACAAAATGAACAGAAACAAAGAGAATTTCTGTATCTTCGCAGCTAAAAGAAAATTTTCAACCCTAAAAATTGGAGGAAACATGCTAACCATTCTGGAACGAGAGCAGATGATTCAAGCGATGCGCGATGAACTCACTAGCGCAGGCGTAAAAGAACTGCGCACGGCTGAAGAGGTAGAAAAAGCACTCAAAGAAGCAAAGGGCATCTCGCTGATCTTCATAAACTCTGTCTGCGGTTGTGCTGCAGGCAAAGCGCGTCCGGGTTTTGTGATGTCGCTCGACAATGAAGTTGTGCCCGATCAACTCTTTACGGTGTTTGCAGGTCAAGATAAGGAAGCGACAGAAGCGGCACGCAAATTCTTCACAAACCAACCGCCTTCTTCACCCTCAATTGCCTTCATGAAAGATGGTGAATTTATGGGCATGATTCATCGTCATCAAATTGAGGCGCGCTCAGCCGAGATGATTGCTGCCGAACTCAAAAATATCTACAATAAGTACTGCTCAAAGAAAAAACGTGGCGGTCTAATTTTTAACTGTGATACCCCGAGGGCAAAACGGTTACGCGGCGTGCGTAACCGTTTGCACATGTGTTGCAAGGAAAAGAGATTGCCAAGACAAGCCGACCTGCAAGGTACAGAGTAGAATGTTCAGATACTATTTGATAAGTGTCGCTGGCACGCCAAGCGGGTAGAGTTGCTTGATTTCGGCTTGAATTTTCTCAATACGGTTTTCAGGATTAGGATGCGTGCTGAAAAATTCAGGTTGACGTGTGCCGCCAGAAACTTTTGCTAAAATTTTCATCACCTCTATCATAGCGCGTGGATCGTAGCCCGCTTCCGACATAAAGCGCACGCCTAAGACATCAGCTTCCAATTCGTCATCACGACCGTAACTCATGTTGACAAGTTCGCCAATAACTGCAGCAAGTTGCGTGCTGGAAGCATCACCAGTTGCAACAGCGACTGCACCAGTCAAGCCTTGTGTGAGTTTGTTTTTTGCTAATCGCTGTGAACTGTGACGCGCAATAACATGTCCAATTTCATGTCCTAAAACAGCAGCAAGTTGACCTTCGGTTTGCAAGAGATTGTAAAGCCCTGTGGAAATAAAAATTTGGCCACCGGGCAGTGCAAATGCATTGACAGTCTTAGGATCATTGAGCAAGTGAAACTCAAACTTCCAGCGTGTTGCGCCAGCAGAACTTTTTTGCAAAATGCGATGACCAACTTTATCAATAAGCTCCTGAATGCGGGCGTCGGGGTGCAAGCCACCGTATTGACGAATCATTTGCGGTGTAGCTTTCAAGCCCAGTGCAATTTCTTGGTCAGGTGTCAGGTCAACAAACTGTGTTTTGCCGGTAATTGGATTGCGTTCGCACGAAGAAAAATAGGAGACCACCGAAATAAGCGCGATAACAAGCGCCAGAATCAGACGCACTGAGATGAATGGATTGCTTTCGTAGCGATTGTATCCAAACATTTTTACAAAGCCCGTTCAGCGTTCACAACTTTTTTGCTTGGGGTAACGAGAGACGAAGTCAAAAGTTTCGCATAAAACTTTCTGTTCAAAAGCCTAGGGCAGAAAAGCCACCATCGACTGAAACACATTGACCGGTGATATAAGCTGAAGCAGGCATTGCAAGGAATGCCACAGCACGTGCCACATCTTCGGGATTGCCAATGCGACCGAGCGGTGTGCGTGAGAGCACGCGTTGTTTGTAATCTTCATTCTTTAGGACCTCATCAGCAAGCGGCGTGTGAATATACCATGGTGAGACGGCGTTGACACGAATTCCTTCGGCTGCCCACTCTACCGCTAAATATCGGGTGAGTTGTTCAATAGCGGCTTTGGTCATAGCATAAACGGCGCCTGTTTGCACCACGCGCGAACCTGCTACCGAACTGACATTGATAATTGCACTACCTTCAGGAGAGCGCAGCATGGGGTAGAGCAAGCGGCATAGCTCAAAGCTCGAGCGTAAGTTTGTTTGGATTAAGAAATCAACTTCTTCGTCTGTATAGCTTGTCGTAGGTTTGCGAATGTTCGTGCCGACGTTATTGACCAAGATATCGAGGCGTCCCCAAAGCATTTTGAGTTCATTGAGCAGTGTGTTGCGTGCCGCTGGTTTTTCGATGCTGAGAGCAAACCCGTGCACTTTGCACTTATGGCGTCGCCAGGCTTTGAGCCGATTTTGAACATCGGTCTCGGTTCGCGCTACGATACACACTTCTGCTCCGAGCATCAAAAATTCTTCGGCAATAGCAAGCCCGATACCTTTTGTGCCACCAGTAATAAGGGCTTTTTTGCCAAGCAGCGACCAAGGTTTTTGCATAAGAGCGCAGCAGTTGAAAGCAGATATAATTATTGGAAATTGACTTTGTAAAAGTTATACTCAAACATCACATTTCAGGTTTATGTTTTTGTTACGCCACATTAAAACACTTCCAATTAACCTTGACCAGTCAATGACTGAAGCGCTTCTTTTGCAACCACACAATCAAAGCGAGAAAATGCTAACAATTTTTCGCACCGTGCGCAAACCAATGTTTGCCGGTAAGCTCTATCCAGAGCAGCCCGATGTGTTAGCAGACATGATTGACAGAGCCTGCTCAGAGGCAAGCACGGAAAACATAGGAGAAATCAAAGCGATGCTCTTGCCATATTCGTCTTACGACGAACTCTTACCATTGCTTGCAAAAGCCTATAAGCAGGTAGAGAACACGGCACCAGACTTGGTGGTGTTTATTGCGCCAGCAGTAGATGCGTTCCATCGCATTGCAATGTCGGGCTTTGCAGCCTTTGAAACTCCGCTGGGCAAGGTAGAACTAAGTGATTATGTGCGCAATGAACTCTGTGATGAGGACGATGACTTTTTCATTTCCGAAGAGGGTTTGCCAAAAGGCTATTCGATTGAAACACAACTGCCTATTTTGCAACGCACGATCGGTCGGCATGCCCCATTCAAAATTTTGCCAATTCTGATGGGCGAGCAGACTGTGGATTTGTGCGATGAAACTGCTGCTGCATTAAGCGAAGTCTTAATGAGTAAAAAAGTCTTGGTGATTGGGCACTGTAATTTTAATGCGGCATATCAAGGTGAAGTGATGCAAAACTACTTAAGTGCCTTGGAGGCGCTCAATTATGACGAGTTAATGCGCTATGCGGTCATACACGGCAAAAAGTTTGGAACAGGATTGGGTATCGCAGCAATTGTGGCGCGCGTTGCAAGACAACTTTCTGCAAAGCGTGTGAGCAAAATTGCCGAGTTACTAAGCTCAAACAAAGAAAACTTGTATCTTGCTGTGTCATTTTCAAAGTCTACAAACTGATTTGGCGAGGCGAGTATGATGACGCATCATTCTTCGATTCAGCATAGTCATTTCCGAGTAACGCTGGTTGGTACAGGAGCTCTAGGCGCGTCACTTGCAAGAGAGTTGGTGGCAAAGGGCTATAACTTGCTTGCGCTCATCAATCGCACATTATCCGATGCACAAACACTTGCCAAGGAGTTGAATATTCCGATTGTGTCGGACAATCTCGAGCACATTCCACAGGAAACAAATCTGTTGTTGCTGGCTATCAACGATGCAGCAATTACATCAGTAAGTGAGCGTATTGCATCGCTCAAACTCGGCTTCAAGAATTTAGCGGTTGTGCACTTTTCTGGTGCGCTGACCGATGAAGCGCTCAAGCCACTGGCAGAAAAGCAGGCGATTACAATAGCCTTGCATCCGTTTCAAACTTTTACGCGACACTCAAAGCAAAACCTCAGCGAGCGTTTCAAGTGTTATTTTGGCTTGCAAGCTACAGAACTTGAAGGTGTGGAAGTTGGAAAAAAAATTGCGCACGACTTGGGTGGCAAGGTGATGCTGATTCCAAAGGATGCAAAAACGCTCTACCACATCGCAGGCGTGATGGTGAGTAACTACCTTGTAACGCTGACGAGCTTGGCGACAGAAGTTTTTGCAGGCTTAGGATTAAAACCAGATGAAGCCTTTAAGGTCTTCGAGCCGATTATGCACAGCTCGTTGCTCAACATGCGAGAGTCAAACGATGTGCGCGAGGCACTTTCAGGTCCGATTGAGCGCGGCGATGCAGCAACATTGCAACGGCACTTGCGCGAACTCTCTGAGCAACTGCCTCATATTGTGCCGGTCTATGTTGCCCTTGCTGTGGAGACCGTGCGCGTAGCAATTCACAAAGGTTCAATTTCTCAAAGCGAAGCGGCTGAAATTTTAGACGCACTTGAAAGCTTCGCAA
>NSLH01000047.1 GCA_002763895.1 [Chlorobium] sp. 445 | reverse complement strand
CGACCATTTCGGGAAGGCTTTGTGTGCGGCGTCGAGTGCAAGATCGATGTCTTCTTTCGTAGAGCGTGCTACACGCGAAATGAATGAGCCATCAACAGGCGAGAAGTTTTCAAAGTACTGACCTTTGACAGGCGGTGTCCATTTGCCACCGATAAAGTTTTCGTATTGCTCTTTGAACTTTGGCTTCGGATGAATCTTGGAAGCCTTGACCGCTTCTTCGACAAGCATTGTCATAGTTGAACTGAGTTAGGTTATTGGAAATTACGCGACCAAAAGAAATGTTGCGAATAATATTAGAATACTGTTGAATAAAGCATTGCACAATCGTCTCAATTTTAAATCGTCCTAAACGACTGGGAGGGACAAATCGACGTTTTTTTTGAAAGGTTTTTTTGTTTTTTCTATCTCACACAACCTTTTCCTAGCTTCTAACACTTTCCAACTTAGCAAGGAGTAAGGAGTAAGAAGTATGCAGAGAAGAACACCACGGTCAACGAGCGGTAACCCGATGCTGCTCTCGTATCTGAATCTAAAGTATCCGAGTCTAAAATTTTTCACCTCAACTTTCACGTGCAATAGACTACATACGCACACATCTCAGCGAGCCATTGACAATAAGCCTGCTTTGTAAGCACTGTCATATGAGTCGTGCCAATTTTTTCCGTGCTTTTAAACGTGCGACAGGTCTGTCGCCCGTGACCTTTATCAACCTCGAGCGCATCAAGCGTGCAACACAATTAATGATGCAAGGCTACTGCACGCTTGCCGATGTGTGCTATCAAGTAGGATTTAGCAGTGTGAGTTATTTCATTCGAACCTTCAAGAAATATCTGGGAATGACCCCGCAGCAATACCGTGCACTGTTGCAGCAGAACTATGGCATCTGTGATGATGTGCTGCGCTTTTCCGTATCTGTGTCTTGAGGAGAGTTTCTTGCAGGAGTTGTGCTATCTCTGCGGTTGAAGCGCGTCATAGTAAGTTCAATACCGTGCTCCAAAAATGATAAGCAGGCTCTGACGCTGTATGCAATTGCAGTGTCTACAATCGGCTGCTCAGCAGGAAGAAATCTGGAGAGCACATAGTTTGCGGCATCACCTTTGTAGGGTGGACTGCCGATTCCGAAGCGCAAGCGTGCAAAATCGCTGCGCCCAAGTTCGGCAATGATATTCTTCAAACCGTTCTGCCCACCATCCGAGCCTTTGGCACGCAAGCGAATTGTGCCAAGCGGCAAGTTCAAATCATCGCAGACGACGAGCACATCACGGATACTAACTTTGTAGAAGTGCATGAGATCGTGCACGGCTCTGCCAGAGAGATTCATGTAGGTCAGCGGTTTTTGAAGTAGCACATCTACACTACGATACACTGCTTTAGCGTAAAGGAATTCGCCCTTGCCAGCATGGAATACAACACCGAGTTCTTTTGCAAGTGCGTCGAGAATGGCAAATCCAATGTTGTGGCGTGTGCCGTCGTAGCGTGGCTCAGGGTTACCTAGTCCAACAATAAGTTTCATTGGTCAGCTGTGTAGCAAAATTAGCTGGTAAGGTCAAAGTGCAAAGTCAATGCCGATGGTAGCAATAGAAAGTCCCCAACCCAGACGCAGAAATCCAGCTACGGACGGTGTAAAGAAGTACCGCACACCTGCATTCAAGCCAAGACCAACGCCGGTTGAGGAGCCTTCAACTCTTCTGCCTGCAAACCTGCTGCCAGAAAAACCAATGAGGAGATTCAGTCCTGCATAAATATCCAGCTCAGGCACACTAGGAATATCGAAGTGATAGTTGCCTTGTCCGCCGACCACAACGAAAGTGGCGTTGGGGTCAAAGTAAATTCCTGCCAGCGCGCCAGCGCCAAAGCGACCAATGCCAACCTTTGGACCAACACCAAACTCTAATTGTCCTATAATTGGTAAGCCGCCAAATCCATCGAGACCGATGCCGACACCTGCAATCATGGTTTTTCGCAAAAAGAGTGACTGTGCCTGCGTAGGCGTTGAAAAGCAAAGGGAACTTGAAATGAGTGCAAGCAGCAAAAACAGCTTGAAGTGTCTGTGGTGCATTGTGATAAGTTTTTATGTTGTAAAGTGCGATACTCAGTTTTTAGAAGACCCTATCGCAACCCAATAAGCGCCTGCATGCGTCCTGTCTTTCCGTTGGTTTCGTGTACGGCGCGTCGATATGAAAAGAAGTGCTCACGCTCACGATAGGTGCAATGCGGAGAGACTTCGATTTGCTCATCGCAGAGTCCAAATTGATGCAGTTGATGAAGATTTGCGGCTTTCAAGTCTAAGAAAAACTTGCGCGCAGCGCTATCATAGACGGTGAATACAGGCTCAAAGTGCCGTGCCACGTCAGCATCTACAGCATACACATCAGCGCTGATGCATGCGCCGATATAGGCATAACAATCTTTCGCCGTTGTGCCAAAGGCTTCCTGCATAGCAAGTAACGTTTTGTAGAGAATATGTTGCGCAGTGCCACGCCAGCCTGAATGCACAGCGGCTACTGCCTTATGCGTGCGGTCGTAAATCAAAATTGGGGTGCAATCTGCCACAGAGATAGCAATGAACAGATTTCGGCGATTCGTCATAAGAGCATCAAAATCGCTATACCGACCGGGTTCATCGACGCGCAAGATGTGATCGCTGTGTGTTTGGTGCGCAAGCGCAACACGTGCTGGGGGAATATCAAGCGCAGCATAAAAAAATTTCTCGATTGCGCAGCACACACTCTTGCTGATCCCCAGACGACAAACCCAAGTTAAGTGAATCAAACGGCGGCATACTTACACCACCATGACGCAAACTTTGTACGGCTAAAAGAGACCGATCGTCAGCGAAAATTTTCGGAACAAGGCATTGCTGGTGTTTGCTTTGCAAGGAGACAATCTTTTCCATAAAGTTTAGACGAACGAAGTCTTAATTTTGCAAAAATACGCCAAAATCATCTGTGCAACCACAACTTTTTCGAGCTTGAATTTGCACCTGGTGCTGTACCTTGTTTTGATAGCCTTGCTGGTCTCACCATCGCTGTTGGCACAAAGTGTGGGAACTTGGCAGAATTATACATCATTTCGTCGTGCTTCATCTTTGGCATTGGAGCGTGCGCGTGCAGTATGGGTCGGCACCGATGGCGGCCTGTATCACTTCAATCGCGAAACCGGTACGCTGCGTACCTTCACCAACATTGAGGGCTTATTTGAGACGCGCATTAGTGCACTAGCTTATGACAGCATACGCAATCGCTTGTGGATTGGCTACGAAAGTGGCGCACTGAGTGCCTTTGCTTTGGAGACAGGACAATTTGCGACATCGCTAGAACTCTTTCGCGTTACACAATTTGCAAACCGCACGATTAGAAAATTTTTCGTGCATGGTGATTCGCTCTATGTCGCTAATGATTTTGGGCTCTCGCTCTTCATTGCATCACGACGTGAGTTTCGTGCCAGCTACATTCGCTTTGGTGCATTTGCAAGCGGCACAGCTGTACGCGATGTGGTCATAGCGCAAAATCATATTATCGTGGCAACGGCGTTAGGTGTTGCGCGTGCGCGTCTTAGCTCAACGAACCTCAATGCCCCAACAGAATGGGAATCGTTCGCTGTGCGAGGGGGGACCAATGCCTTGGCGCTTCATGCTGGCAAGATATTCGTAGCGACCCCCGAGGGAGTGTTCCGCCTTGAGGCAGCAGGACTTGAACGCGATAGTGCCTTTGCGCAAAAAAACATCATTGCACTGGCGACCAATCGCACAGCGTTGCTTGTGCTTACAGCAGATGAATTAATTACGCGCCGCAATGATGGCTCGCTGGTACGCCGTACAGGTAACTTCGCTGATGCGTACGCTGTAGCAATCGATGATGCAGGAGAGATTTTCATTGCTGACCGTCGGCAATCGTTGCTGCGCGTGGGTACAACGCTCACAGCAATCATGCCTAATTCACCGCTCTCAAATAGTTTTGAGTGTGTTCAACTCGATGCGCAAGGGCGACTCTGGGGCAGTTCATCGCAACGCAACAGCGGCGCACAAGGCTTTTACCGATTAGAAAACGGCACATGGCGCAATTTTGAAAATGTCCCGTCGCCGGGCACTGCACCTGTAAGTCAGTTTAGTGCTTTGGTCTCGCGAGGCAAGACCACACTGCTGGGCACATGGGGCGGTGGCTTGTTTGAGTTTACGGCGCGCGATAGCCTGCGTGTACTCAACCGCTCCAATTCTCCATTCATTGGCATTCGTCAATCTGAAAACTTTGTGGTGCTGCCGTCTTTGGCAAAAGACCAAAATGAGGTGGTCTGGATTGCAAATTTTCTGACGGCGCAAAATCCTATCTACGCCTATCTTCCAAATGGTAATATCCTGCGTTTTGGCTCAAGCGGATTGGGCTTTGGGCGTGAATTTCCACCAAACTTGACAGCGCTGCGCATTGCTGTTGATCCAAACGGTTACAAGTGGATTGCTGTGCAAAGTGAAGATGGAGTAACAGGTCGCGGACTGGTGGTCTTCGACGACAATGGTACACTTACCGATCCGCGCGATGACCGTTACGTGCTGCTTGATGAGCGGCAAGGCTTTGGACGCCTGCCCAATCCAAAAGTCAATGACATTCAATTCGATAACGACGGAAGCGTATGGCTAGCAACAGACCGTGGTGCAGCGTATTTCTTTGAGCCGCAAACGGTATTTAATCCGCGTGTGCCGAATGCAACGCCCGTATTTGATTTGCGCAATGAATTTCTCTCATCGCTCGCTATTGATGCCTTGAATCGCAAATGGTTTGGCTCACAAAATGGGGTATGGGTAGTCAGTGCCAGTGGTGATAGCATTGTGCAGCGTTTCACTACAGAAAACTCACCGTTGCTGTCCAACAATGTGCGTGCTATTGCTTACGAACGCAAAACGGGCAAAATGTATTTTGGAACAGATCGAGGGTTATCGGTGCTCACGACCGAGGCCGTTGAGCCTCAAGCCTCTTTTACGACCCTCAAAGTGTATCCGAATCCATTTCGTGTGCCAGCCACAGCGCGACTAATTATCAACGGCTTGACGCGCAATGCGTCTGTGCGCATTGTCACGCTGACTGGGGCACTGGTGCGGGAACTGCCGCCATCGGGCGGCAGTCTGGTCGAGTGGGATGGCAAAGATAAAAATGGCAATCCTGTCGCCTCAGGCATCTACCTTGCTGTGGCAATTAGCGAAGATGGTCGTCAAAGTGCGGTGGCTAAAATTGCAGTGATTCGCCGCTGAAACAATGTGAGTGAGGCATTATTCTGCAATCCACTCATTAAGTTTCTTTTCATATTCGCTCACAAGGCGTGTCGCACGGCTCTTGGTGCGCGATTCAGCATTGACATGAAAAATATCGCGCTCACGGTCGGGCAGAAGCAGCAGCGATGTTTCGTTGTCGTAAATGATTTTGACGCCATCAATCAGCACGCGGTAGTGTTCGGCAGTATCTTCCATGATTTTGCGCATCACTTTGCCTTTCAAATCTTTGGGGCAGGCGACATTGCGTTTGACAAGGAAGTATCGCTCGGGCATGCGTGCTGAAAGCTCACCAATGCGTGTCTTGGATTTGACAATTAGCTCCATAATTTTTGCGGCTGAAAACATGCCATCGACGGCAAAGAGAAATTTCGGGAAAATAAACCCGCCTTTCGTGCCGCCAACGAAGCCGATTTCTGGATCTGCAGCTACAGCACGCATCAGTTCGGAGTGGCTATCGCCGGTGCGCACCACCTGCACATTGCGCTCACGGCAAATATCGTCGACTTCCATGGATGCTGTAATTGGCACAGCGATTTTCTTGGTTTCAGGATAGACTTCAAGATAGAGATATGTAATCAGAGTGAGCAAGCGTTGATGCTCCAAGAAGTTGCCCTTTTCATCAGAGACATGGATACGCTCTGCGCCGCCATCGAGCATAAAGCCGATGTCATAGCCAAGTGAAACGACGACTTCGGAGAGTCGCTCGGCAGCAGCAAAGAATTCTTCTGCGGTGCGCGTGAATTTGCTTGGATCGAGGAAGGCATTGAGTGAGATGATATCGACCCCCAAATTGCCTACGATGCTCGGAAAAAGTGCAGCTGCAGCGCCGTATGAATAATCAATCGCCACACGCAATCGCGCTTTCTTGATAGCCTCGACATCAATGCATTTGAGAAAACTATCGGTGTAACTCTCTAAAGCGCGTTCGGGAAAATTCAGTGTGCCAACCTTCTCGTATGCAGCGCGTCGATAGTCTTCCCCAAAGAAATTGCGCTCGATGCTTTTAGTTTTAGCAGGCGGTAAATCTCTTCCACCTTTGTCAAAAAAGATAAGGTCGCAGAGTTTTTTGTCGAAGGGTGATTTACGCACATGCACACCGCCAAACTCGGTACTGTTTTTTAAGCGATGGCGTGTAATCGGAATCGGTGTAGCTTGTAAGTCATTGACGGAGATGCCTGCCGAGAGCAAGCCCGAAATCAATGCGCGATTGACCATGCGTGAGACATTGTCGACATCGCGGCTCACGCTGACCGTTGAGCCTTCTGGCAAAATTGTGCCAAACGCCGCCCCGACCTTTGCCGCAAATTCTGGGCTAATTTCAATATTAGCTAATCCTGTGATACGCGATGCCGTGAAAAGTTCTCGAGACCACTTGGATTCCCAAATCAAACTTTGCGTCAGAATGGCGCCAGCTTCAATTTCTTTTTCGGGCCAGATTTTAATTGAGGATTTGATGGTCGCCCCATCGCCAATAATGCATCTATCAGCAATGAAGACTTGCTCTTCGATGCGCACATCGTCGCCGATTTTTGCGCCGCTACAAATGACTGCAAGATGAATGTTGGTGTGTTTGCCAATCGTGGTATCGTTCCAAACCACGGTTTTGTTAAGCGTGCTGCCATCACCGATGCTGACATTGTCGCCAATGACACTGTTGTGCAGCGAAACGCCTCTGCCGAGTTTGACGCCTTTGCCAATCAACACGCTGCCAGAGAGCTTGACCGTCTCAGGGTCAAACTTTGCGGTTTTGTGTGCATAAATGCCGCTTGTAATTTTCTCATAACCTTCATAAAAATCAATATTGACGCGTCCATGCAAGCAGTCCAGATGAGCTTCCTGGTATTCAGGTAATGTGCCCACATCGCGCCAGTAGCCATCTGCAATGTAGCCATAGAGCCCCAAGTTCTCGCGTAACATGCGTGGAAAAAGATCCTTAGAAAAATCATATTCTTCACGGTACGGAATCAAGTCCATGACCTCGCGCTCCATAATGTAAATGCCTGTGTTGATGGTGTCGCTGAAGACTTCCCCCCACGATGGTTTTTCAAGGAAGCGCGAGACCCTGCCATCTTTTTCAGTGATGACAACGCCAAAAGCTAGTGGATTTTTGACGCGCGTGAGAATCATCGTGGCTTTTGCACCGCGCTTGATATGAAAGTCCAGCGCTTTGCTCAGATCAAAGTCAGTGAGCACATCGCCTGAGATGACAATAAAGCGCTCGTCAATGAATTCGTAAGCGTTGCGCACACTCCCTGCTGTGCCATAGTCTGCATCAGACTGAATGTAGTTCATCTTGAAGCCGAACTTGCGACCGTCACCGAAGTAGTTGCGAATTGCATCAGGCTGAAAGTAGAGCAGAGAGGTGATTTCTTTGACGCCATGTGCTTTAAGCAAATTAACAATGTGATGCATCATCGGCTTTTGCATCATGGGCACAAGCGGCTTGGGAACGTTAATCGTCAATGGGCGCAAGCGTGTACCGAATCCACCAGCCATGATGATGGCTTTGCGAATGGCAGGTTCCGTTTTGACTTCTTTGACTTCAGGCATGGTGCAGAAAAGTGAAATTATGGTTAGAGTTATTTTGGAATTCGTGGTTAATCAGAACTGAGATTGCACGCTGTTGCAAAAATTTGACTGTTAGCAACGTGTGTTGAAGCGCATCCAAACCCGACAGAGCATGGCGCCGTCAATGTGCAAGAACATCCTGAAAGTAAGCGTGATGCAAACAAAGCTTATGCAAATCTTGGATCGTTGTGATGCGACCAGCGTCGGAGTTTGTGCCACAGAGGTTGCTACCGCCCAAGATAGCGCGAATCCCTGCTATGATGAGATAAAATTAAAAGGTACAAAAAAACATAAGGGAGAAAAACAATTTCACTTTTTAAGATATTTCAAGTAAAAAGTTAAATTTTTTTAGGAAAGAAAAGCTTTTTTCTTGAAAAAAGAGGAAAAATCTGTAGACTTTTTGCAAATTATGCTGCGTTGGATGCTCATACATTGTGGAAACTGATTTGGAAACTCATCACCACATTTTTCGTTATTGCTCTTCATTTTTTCTAACTGTTTTTTCTATTTTGACACGATAGCTGGCACTTGCTGCACAGCAAGCAGTATAATATCTATTTTCAGACGAAATAAAATATGCAGAAACAAGAAAAGATTTGGATGAACGGTCGGCTCGTCGACTGGGGCGATGCCAAAATTCACATCCTTTCTCACGTGATTCACTATGGCTCGTCCATGTTCGAGGGCATCCGTTGCTACGAGACCGACAAAGGTTCTGCGGTCCTTTTTCTCAAAGAGCATGTGCGTCGGCTCTATGACTCTGCAAAAATCTACCGCACTGAAATTCCCTTCACGCAGCTGGAATTGCGCGAAGCGATTTTAGAGACGATTCGTGCTAATCACTTAGCCTCGTGTTACATTCGTCCTCTGGTCTTCCGTGGTGAAGGCGCGCTCGGTGTCAATCCGCTTAAGTCTAGCGTCGATGTAGCCATTGTGGTCTGGGAATGGGGTAGTTATTTGGGTGATGATGCATGGGAAAAAGGTGTCGATGTCTGCGTAGCATCATGGCGACGTATTGCCCCAAACACGATTCCTGCAGGCGCAAAAGCAGGCGGCAATTACCTCAATTCACAACTCATTAAAATGGAAGCGCTTGCCAATGGTTATGCTGAAGGTATTGCACTTGATATGAACGGCTATGTTGCTGAAGGAAGTGGTGAAAATCTCTTCCTCGTACGCGATGGAGTTATCTACACGCCAATGACTGCACAATCCATCCTGCCCGGTATCACACGCCGCGCTGTAATTGAGCTTGCAAAAGAACAAGGTCTTGAAGTAAAAGAAACCCTCATCTCCCGCGAAAGCCTGTACATCGCTGATGAAGTCTTTATGACAGGCACAGCCGCAGAAATCACGCCCGTGCGCACGATTGACCGCTATAAAATCGGCACAGGTGAGCGTGGCGAGATCACCAAACTGTTGCAAGATAAATACTACGATATCATCAAACACGGCAACGACCCGCGTGGCTGGCTCACCTTTGTTGAGCCAGTGTCGCTGAGCGAAACGCTTGAAAACTGCGGCACAGAAGAAAAATAAGCATAGTGCTCGAGCATGAGCAAAAATGATTGCCACTGTCTTCAAACAGCACGGTTACAACTGGCGCCGATAAACTGGCGCCGATATAGTTGCTGCCCGATGTCGTAGGCAGAATCCCCTGACGACCACGTAAGGCTGCACTGACATTTGGATTAACCCAAACCATTGAAATTTATCTGCCAGCTCAGAGCAGTATAGCTTCTGTGAAAGAATGCGGACTCTAAGCACGCAACAGACTTCTTGCGTGCCCCCCACCAACGCAATAAACCAAGTAACGCAAATGCTTTTTTCAAAAGTTTTCACTAAACTTTGCTATTTTTGAACTCGATTTTCACCAACCTAATCTGTCCTTGTCCTTATGAACATCACAACATCCAATAAAACTACTGTGCTAACGCAGGTCATTAAGCGCGACAGAACTGTTGTGCCTTTCGACCAAAGCAAAATCACCAATGCGATTTTCAAGGCAGGACAAGCCACGGGTGAATTTGGCGCGGAAATCGCCCAACAACTTTCCGATGAGGTTGTCAAAATTCTCGAGCAAAAATTTGAGCATGAACTGCCCAGTGTAGAACAAATTCAAGACCTTGTTGAAACAGTGCTCATCAAAGAAAACTGGGCAAAGACAGCTAAAGCCTACATTCTTTACCGCAATGAACGCGCAAAGATTCGTGCACAGAAAAAGCCAGTGCCAGAGGAAGTGCGCAAACTTGCACACGCAAGCAAATCGTATTTTCGCAACACACTCTCTGAACTGATTTACTACCGCACTTACTCGCGCTGGCTTCCTGAAAAAGGACGCCGTGAAACTTGGGTGGAGACGGTCGACCGCTACATTGCGTTTATGCGTGAAAACTTGGGCGAGAGACTGACTCATGCTGACTACACTGAACTGCGTGATGCTATCTTGAAGCAAGAGGTTATGCCCTCCATGCGCTTACTGTGGAGTGCAGGCGAAGCAGCACGCAAAACCAACGTGGCTGCCTACAATTGCTCCTACATTGCGCCAGACTGCCTCAAAGACTTCGGTGAGATTATGTACATTCTGATGTGCGGCACAGGCGTAGGCTTTTCTGTTGAGCAGCAAACCATTCACAAACTGCCTCAAATCAAAAAACAGATTGGTAAAAAACGCTCAACTTTTGTCATTGAAGATAGCAAAGAAGGCTGGGCGGATGCATTTGTCTATGGCTTAGAAGCATGGTTCAGTGGCGAAGATGTCCAATTCGATTACTCGCGTATTCGTCCGCAGGGCGCCAGACTTAAGACAATGGGCGGTAGAGCCTCTGGACCAGAGCCCTTGCGCGCACTCTTAGACTTTAGTCGTGAGCGAATCTTACAGCGTCAGGGCAGAAGACTTAGCACGCTCGATGTGCACGACATCATTTGCAAAATTGGTGAAGTCGTCGTCATGGGCGGTGTTCGCCGTAGCGCCTTGATTTCACTGTCTGATTTGGATGATGTCGACATGCGCCATGCAAAAGACGGCGCGTTCTATATCTCACACCCAGAGCGTAGCATGGCAAACAATTCGGCAATTTACAACGAAAAACCAACTGTCTTAGAATTTCTCGATGAGTGGCTGGCACTGATTAAATCCAGTAGCGGTGAGCGTGGGATCTTTAACCGCTCTGGCATTCTGGGACAATTGCCCGAACGGCGGCGTGAGAGCTTTGCAAGCTATCTTTCTACCTGCGGCACAAACCCCTGCGGTGAAATCATCTTGCGCTCTAAACAATTCTGCAACTTATCCGAAGTCGTCGCCCGCGCCGAAGACACACTAGAAACCCTGCTGCGAAAAATTCGCCTGGCAACAATCCTCGGCACCTATCAAGCTACACTCACAAACTTCCCCTATCTCTCACCAGAATGGAAAAAAACTGCGAAGAAGAGCGCTTGCTCGGCGTAAGCATCACAGGGCAGTGGGACTCTCCCGCTGTGCGTAACCCGAAAACCTTGCGCGCACTCAAAGAAGAAGCGATAAAAGTCAATCAAGACTATGCCAAACGCTTTGGCATCAACGCCTCCACATGCATCACATGTGTCAAGCCGTCAGGAACAGTCTCACAACTGGTCGACGCCGCATCAGGTATGCATCCGCGCCATGCCCCGTATTACATCCGTCGCATTCGTATCTCAGCTAGTGACCCCTTGTTCAAAATGCTCAAAGACCAAAAATTCCCCTACAAACCCGAAGTCGGACAAGTCGACGGCTCTGCGACAACCTACGTGCTGGAATTTCCAGTCAAAGCCCCTGACAACGCCATTTACCGCGATGACCTAAGCGCACTCGATCAACTCGAGCACTGGAAAATGGTCAAAATGAACTACACTGAACACAACCCATCCGTAACAGTAAGCGTCAGCGATGAAGAATGGCTCGAGGTTGGCAATTGGCTCTATAAAAACTGGGATATCATCGGTGGCCTGTCGTTCTTGCCTCGCACCAACCACGTGTATGCACTGGCACCCTACGAAGCCATTACAAAAGAAAAATACGAAGCACTGGTCTCAAAACTGCCAACCCTTGATTTTGCTGAAATCGTCTGTTATGAAGAAAGCGATGAGACCGAAGGCGCTAAAGAACTTGCATGCGTAGCAAACAACTGCGATCTTTGAGATCAAAGCAACACACTCTGCACACATTTACTGCAAACTTAACTTAGCTCAGCATCGGAACTCTTTAGAAACTTAAAGACTTCTTTTATAGAACTGGAGAAGAACACGAGAGAAGGCACGCAAATGGAATAACTATGAAAATCTTATCAACCTACATGACCCATGCTGTATGACGACCTTCTCGCGCTCATTCCTGATGAAGCACTCTGCGATAAGGTGCTTACACTCTTTAATTCTGAGTTGAAACAGCGCGACCAAAAAATCGCCGAACTTCAAGATATGCTCGAGCGCACGGTGGAAACCTTGCACGGCGACGTGCGCGAAAAATTTGCGATTAGAAGAAGAAACTGAAAATCACTCCGATGGCAAATTC
>NSLH01000046.1 GCA_002763895.1 [Chlorobium] sp. 445 | reverse complement strand
TGAAAATATGCACCGACAAAACGCTCAGCGCGTGCTCTCTGTTTTCAGTATCAAGTGATGCGAGCATACAGCATAAACCATTGCATGTTAGACAAACTATGAAAGTTGCAATTTTCGGGGGCGGCGTAGCTGGACTGAGCGCCGCAATTTACTTGCTCGATAAGGGCTATGAGGTCTGGCTTTATGAAAAGCGCACAGTGTTGGGTGGTAAAGTCTCCGTCTGGAAAGACCATGAAGGCGATTCAATTGAGTCAGGATTGCATGTCATCTTTGGAGGCTACAAAGAACTGCAGGCGCTGATGAAGAAAATCGGTGCCGAAAATAACATTGAGTGGAAAGACTTAGCGCTGATTTACGCTGAAAAAAATGGCAAACAAACACGCTTTGAGAAAGCAAAAGGCTTACCAAGCCCGCTGGCAGAACTCGTTGGCGGTCTCAAAACCGATGTGATTACATGGCGCGATAAACTCTCGCTGGTATGGGGACTCTTACCGCTGCTGCTCTTCGGCAATGAAGAATACTTCCGCTCACAAGACCACATCACATACGCTGATTGGCATGCGCGACACCGATGCACAGAGAACTCATTGCAACGACTCTGGCGACCGATTTCGCTGGCACTCAACTTTATCGAGCCTAATGTTATCTCTGCGCGACCGATGACCACGATTTTCAACTACTTCGGGCGCAATTATGAGGATGCACGCTTTGCCTTCTTCAAAGCAAATCCGGGTGAGAGCATGATTGAACCTATGCGCCGCTACATTGAGAGCAAAGGCGGAAAAATTTTCCTTGGTGCGCGCCTAAAAGAGTTTCAGCTCAATCCCGATAAGACAATCTCTGGTGCATTGCTCAGCAATGGACAAGTCATTGAAGCCGATGCGTATATCTCTGCAATGCCTGTGCATAGTTTGAAGAAACTCCTGCCTAAAGCATGGCTTGAATATGATTATTTCTACAACCTTTTTCACTTCGTCGGTAGCCCTGTGGCAAATTGTCAATTGTGGTTCGACAGAAAAATCACCGATACAAACAACTTGATGTTTGCGCACGGCACAACTTTTGCCACCTTTGCCGATGTCTCGATTACCTGTCCAGAAGATTATCAGGCAGGGCAAGGCACAGCCACAGGCGGCAGTGTGCTGAGTTTGGTGCTCGCACCAGCGCATCATTTGATGGCACTACCAAACGAGCTAATCATTGCGCGCGTGTTAGAGGAACTCTACACACTCTTTCCAAAAGCACGCGAAGCGACACTGCTCAAATCAACACTGGTCAAAATTCCAGAATCGGTCTATAAAGCAGTGCCCGGCGTCGATCGCTACCGTCCCGACCAATGCTCTCCAATCGACAACTTTTTTCTCTGCGGCGACTACACCTATCAGAAATATCTGGCGTCAATGGAAGGCGCAGCACTTTCAGGCAAGAGTGTTGCTGAAAAACTCTCTGCTAAGATCAATCGCCAAAAACAAACTGCATATGAAATGTCCTAAGGTTGTCTGGGACTAAGTTTGCGGCTCTACGTTATCGTTGCACACACTGCAAGTGTGGAAGTCTTGCCTGACGCGCGCTACAACATCTCACTTGAAGAGCGCAAAAAAATACGATGTAAGGGTAAGTGTGCAAGATTAAAATGAGAGTCGTAGCTGAAGCCATGTCGCGCATTCAGCAAGCTAATTGCGCCGTGGAAATGGTCCGTGAGCAAGTGCAAGAACACAAAGATAGTACAGCCGCTCAACTTAGGCGCGAGGCTAACACACTGAAAAAGACACTCAAATTGCTGGCTGAAAAATTTATGCTGCCTCAAGCTCGTCAAGGTATGTTCAGGGGAGATAATCAAGCCTTGCCGCAGCTGTCTGGTGTGTTAAACTCACTCTCATCGTCGTGGGATGCGCCAACCGAAACACAACTGACCTATCTCAAATATGCTGAATCGAAGCTAGAGAAAGCCTTAGCAGAGTTCAATTGCGTCTTTGATATCAATGTCAGAAAATTCCACGAACTTGTTGGGCGGCAAAGGTTACATTCTTTACGCTCAAAGAGCTGTTAGATATGAACTGGAAGCCGAAAAGCGCAACCGACTGATGCCAAATTAGGCAATGCGCATAGAAGAAAGCATGATGCGTGACGACTGCAAATCGGCATAGCAGGCTAAAGCGCAACAACGCAGGGTAAGGCGTACCATGTCTATCCATGACACGTCGCCCTGCACGAATCTGCCGAGCAAAAGCAGGTTTTATTTATGCTGCAAGGCACTGGTGTGCAATGACTACGCATAGTTGGAAAAGCAAGGTCTGAAAAGTAAAACAAGGTGCGGTGCAAAGCAGCAATCTCTTGGGTTGCAAATACGCAAAGACCTTGAAAAATCAATTCACAGGAAGGCGTCTAGGGGGAGTCAACCTTGACAACGCAGAGAATTGAGGAAAATCAGTTGTGGTGAGAGAGGGAGTCGAACCCTCGACCTCAGGGTTATGAATCCTGTGCTCTAACCAACTGAGCTATCTCACCAAAAAATCAGGGCACAAATATAACAATTCTTGCAAACTATTAAAGAGCACCGCGAAAATTTGTCCTCGCTTAGTTTTTGGAGTAAATTTGCAGTGCAAAAATATCAGGGGCGCAAGGGGCAATAAAAGCCTCTCTTCATTTCACATCATCAATGGGCATTCTCGACTTTTGGTCAAAAGATATAGCAATTGACTTAGGCACGGCAAATACGCTCGTGCATGTGCGTGGTAAAGGCATCGTCTTAAATGAACCCTCTATTGTTGCATTTGATCGGAATACGCGCGCGGTTGTAGCAATTGGACATGAAGCGCGGCAAATGCACGAGAAAACACATCGCGATATTATCACTGTTAAACCGCTTGGCGACGGCGTGATTGCTGACTATGAAGCAGCAGAAGAATTGATTCGTGGGCTCATCAAAAAATTTTGAAAGATTTTTCGGGGTCGCTGCGCCGCATGGTCATTGGCATTCCTTCGGGCATCACGGAAGTCGAAAAGCGAGCCGTGCGTGATTCAGCAGAGCATGCTGGCGCAAAAGAAGTCTATCTCGTCGCAGAACCTATGGCGGCAGCCATTGGACATGGCTTGGATATTGATGCCCCCTACGGCAATATGGTGGTTGATATTGGTGGCGGAACGTCGGACATTGCAGTGATCTCGCTCTCAGGTATTGCCGCAGGTGAATCGATTCGTGTGGCAGGCAACGAAATCACCAATACCATTCTGCAGTATTTCCGCAAAACGTACAATCTTGCTATTGGCGAGCGCACTGCTGAAGAAATCAAAATCAAAATCGGCTCGGCATATGAGCTCGAAGAAGAACTTATCGCAACAGTCAAAGGTCGAAACCTCGTAACCAGTTTGCCAGAGCAGCGCGATGTCAGTTCGCCTGAAATTCGTGAAGCGATTGCTGAACCCATCTCGCAGATTGTCAATGCGGTACGCCGATGTCTGGAGACAACCCCGCCTGAACTTGCCGCAGATATTCTTGATCGAGGCATTATTCTAACTGGCGGTGGCGCACTTATCAAAGGCTTGGACAAGCGTATTAGTCAAGAGACAAAACTGCCAGTCTATGTCGGCGATGACCCGCTGACAGCAGTAGCGCGTGGCACAGGCAAAATTTTAGAGGACTTGGACAAGTTTAGGAACATCTTGGTGAAAACGAAGCGATAGACAAAACACGTGCGAAAAAAAGTCATCGTGATAGGTGCAGGGCTGGGCGGACTTGCCGCAGCTATCCGGCTTGCCTATCACAACTATGAAGTGCATATCTTTGAGCGCAATCATGCGGTAGGCGGCAAAATGCAAGAACTACGTTCGCCTAATGGCTGCTATCGCTTTGACACCGGTCCGACACTCATCACCATGCCTTTTGTGTTCGAGGCGCTCTTTCAAGATGTAGGCAAAAAACTCTCCGATTACCTGACACTTTTACCCCTTGAAGCCGCATGCAAATACTTTTTTGCTGACGGCTCTGAATTTACGGCTTACTGCGACCTGCAGCGTTTGCGCAAAGAAATTGCACGTGTCTTTCCAACAGAGAAAGAAAACTTCGAGCGCTACTTTGCCTACATCAAAAAATTTATGAAGCAACAGCAGACAACTTTATCTACAATCCCTTCAGTCTCCTAAGACTCTTCAAGACAAACCCGCTCCAGTTTTTCCAAATTGATGCGTTTTCAACAGTACACCAGAGCAATGCAAGGTTTTTCAGCGACAAGCGCATGGTACAATTCCTCGACCGATTCCCAACCTATGTTGGCGCTTCACCCTACCTTGCACCTGCTACACTCAATGTGATCCCCTTTGTAGAACTTGCCTTCGGCGGATTTTATGTGAAAGGCGGAATGTACCGCTTGGCAGAAGCCTACCAACGCTTAGCAGAAGAGCTTGGAGCAACACTGCACTTCGGACAAGAGGTCAAGCGCCTTGTGCTGCACAATAACACCGCAACTGGCATTGAACTCCAAAGTGGCGAGCACGTCTATGCCGATGCCATTGTCTCAAACGATGATGCTCTGCATCTCTATCAAGACCTGCTACCAAATGCTAAGCATCTTCCAAAGCGTCTTGCAAATTTAGAAGCCTCATGCTCTGGCTTTGTCTTGTGTTTAGGTATCGCAAAAGAGCATCCGCAACTATGGCATCACAACATTTTTTTTAGTAGCGATTACTACAACGAATTTGCAGAGATTTTTACGCACCGTGTGCCCCCA
This sequence comes from [Chlorobium] sp. 445, assembly GCA_002763895.1. Taxonomy (NCBI): domain Bacteria; kingdom Pseudomonadati; phylum Chlorobiota; class Chlorobiia; order Chlorobiales; family Chloroherpetonaceae; species [Chlorobium] sp. 445. The sequence goes on along the minus strand of NSLH01000046.1, from coordinate 8,268 downwards.
AGCGAGCCGACCATTTATATCTCAATTTCTAGTAAAAGTGATGTCGGACAAGCGCCAAAAGGTAAGGAGAATTGGTTCGTGTTGGTCAATGCGCCCTACCTCTCTGAAGCCTTTGACTGGGAGCAGCAAAAAACAGCGTATCGCCATGTAGTTATTGAGCGATTAAAAGCGGTGGGTTTTGCTGACATTGAGTCCTACATTGAGTTTGAAGCTATGCTTACGCCGCTGGATTTGAAGCAGAAGTTCAATGCCTATCGAGGCTCAATTTATGGGGTCTCGTCTAACTCACGCAGCGCCGCATTTTTGCGTCCGAAGAATCGTTCGCCCTTCATTAAACGCCTTTACTTAGCCACAGGCAGTGCGCACCCTGGCGGCGGTACACCCATGGTTACGCTCTCAGGCAAATTTGCTGCCGAACTGCTGATGCAAGATTTGCAATAAAGACAGACTGTGCACTCATGCAGTATTCAGTGCAAATTGAGCCGGCAGCCAAAAGCAGACGATAGGAAACGACTCAGGCAGAAAAAACATTTGTGCTGTGTGTAAGCTGAACTAACATGAAAGCATGCTGTCGCTGCGTGAGCAATCCGTTAAGTCACTCTTACTGCGCGAATTAGGTAAGTTAAATTACCGCGAGCAAGCGTATCTGAAAGAGAGTTTGGATATGCGCTTTATTGATGAAGAACTGCGCCGACTCAATCAGCGCTCGATACGCTTTCGCTGGTTGCTAGCAGGACTCTGGGTAGGCTTTGTCAGCGTGCTTTTTGTTTGGACAAAATTTGGTATACCTGAGACCTCGGCGCTTACAGCATCTGTACTGTTTTTGGTATTTATTGGCACACTTGCAATTTCGGTAAAAATAGAAACGCTGCGTCACCGCGAACTTATTTTCAAAGCGCTGCGCAGACTCGGACAAAATGATTTGAGTGAAAGCGAAGCGCAAGATTGAATTTTTTACTTAACTCTTAACAATAAACTAACTATGGCAACCATCACAGAACGGCAAATTGTGGATGCACTGCGCAATGTGATTGAGCCCGACTTGGGCAAAGATCTCATCTCGCTCAACATGGTAAAAAACATCAAAATCGATGCGCAGAACAATGTGTCATTTACAGTGGTGCTAACCACGCCGGCATGTCCACTCAAAGACCTCATCAAAAACGCTTGCACCAATGCCATTCGGCATTTTGTCAAAGAGGCGCAGAATGTGGAGATTGAAATGACCGCTAACGTAACCAGTGCCAATCCCATGGCAGCACAAGTAGCAAACCCGAACCATCCGCTCAGCCGCGTCAAGAATTTGATTGCAGTTGCATCAGGCAAAGGCGGCGTAGGCAAGTCGACCGTAGCAGTGAATCTTTCCGTCGCACTTGCAAAAACAGGAGCAAAAGTTGGCTTAATTGATGCCGATATTTATGGTCCTTCGATCCCAACCATGTTTGGCTTGAAAAATGAAAAGCCGGCGATCTTGGGTAAAACCATTGTACCGATTGAAAAATACGGCGTCAAGTTGATGTCAATCGGGTTCTTGGTCGATCAAAAAACGGCGGTAGTCTGGCGCGGTCCTATGGTCTCATCGGCGTTGCGTCAATTTATGACTGATGTCGAATGGAACGAACTTGATTATCTGCTTTTTGATTTACCGCCGGGCACAGGAGATATTCAACTGACGCTTGTACAAGCTGCACCACTCACAGGTGCCGTTGTTGTAACCACGCCACAAGATGTGGCACTAGCGGATGTTGTCAAAGCCGTTGCGATGTTCGAGCAAGTCAAAGTGCCAGTGCTAGGCGTGTTAGAAAATATGAGTTACTACGCACTCCCTGATGGCAGCAAAGAATATATCTTTGGACAAGGCGGCGGTGCAAGACTTGCCGCAGAACACAACCTGCCCTTCTTAGGCGAAATTCCGCTGAGCAAAGATGTGCGCGAAGGTGGTGATGAAGGTGTTCCAATCGTAATCCGCAATCCTGAATCTATGCAAGCCCGACTCTTCATGGAGTCCGCAGAGAAATTAGCACAGCAGATTGCAATTAAGAACGCCGGCATTGGTGCAGCAAAACTCGAAATCGAAATCTGAACTTTGATTTCAGACAGGCGTTTAATACCTTAACAGAAAATTTTCTTGTAAGAATAAAACGAAAGGAACATGACAATGACACAGCAACCTGAAGGTGAAGTCAGAACGGAGGCAACAGAAATCACTTATTTGCCTGCCGACAACCCAATCTACCTCAAAGTGCAAGAAGCCTTGGACAACATTCGCCCATACTTGCAGGCTGATGGTGGCGACTGCCAGATGCTTGGCATCCGCGAAGATATGACGGTGGATTTGCGTTTGGTGGGTGCTTGCGGCTCTTGCCCAATGTCTACAATGACCTTGCGAGCAGGTGTTGAGCAAGCAATCAAACGTGCAGTCCCAGAAATCGTTCGCGTCGAAGCCACTGCCTAAGACGTCAGAGAGAATCGCCGAAAAGCCCGACATGTTCGGGCTTTTTTTGTCGCCTCAACCCAAAATTACCCAAATTTGCCCGACAGAGTGCAGCGCTCGCAACATCCAGCACCTTTTCTGTTTTGAAAAGCGTGCGGCTTGGGCTAAATTAAGCACAGCAAGCTCAAGGCGCAAAAGTGCCACAAATGAGCACAAGCGCAAACATTTGAAAGGAGAATCAAGTATGTCGGCAGTAAAGACCGTGCGTGAGTCCGAATTGACGCACGCCAATGAACCTTTTGCAATTCAAAATGAACCACCTCAAGCCCTGCTCCAAGAAAAATCTCAAGCAAGTCGCCCCGCAGAAACACTGGCAAGCCCTGCTCTGACTGAAACACGCTTACGCTTGCTAATTGGCGGCGGTGCACTCTACTCAATCGTGTTTTGGTGGCTCTCGACAGCAGCGATTATTTACTTTAACTTCCAACCTGCTTATCGAGCGACCGTCTTCAGTGCAGCACTCATACTTATGCTGGGTGCAATCTATATGCTTTACACGCACCGACAATCTGAAACTGTGATGGGCGCATTCATAACCTTCACGGCGGGCTCAATCATCTGGGCATTTGTGGAAGTCAGTTTCTATACAGGCTATATTGTAGGACCGCAAGTGCGACCGATCTTCACAGTGGGACCCTCAGTAATTGGATTCTTCAAAGCTATTCACCGCAGTCTTTATCATGAAGGATTGGTGCTGGGCTTAGTTGTGCTGATGCTGCTGCTCTCAATTGGCGCAAAAATAAATTCGGAGTCTATACGTTTCTGATGTACTGGTTTATGCATCAATCGGCTAAACTCAATATTTTTTGGGTGTAGCAAACACAGGGCGCGAATTCGTGCCCGATACCGTCGCCGATATGACGCAGTATATGACCATTGCGCATATGAATTGGCTATTCCCGTTCTCAATTACCTTTTGCACCCTGCTGGTAACGAAGTTGCTGAAAAAAACAGGGGAAGAACAAGAACCCGCTTGGCGACGCGTCGGATTTTCCATCATTGGTACGATGGCGCTGATGGCACTGCTCGAGCATTGGCTCTTAGTGTTGCCGCTCAATCAATCCCTTTGGGATATTGTTATCAAGCGCTTGCACTGACTGTGCAGGTAGAGCGCAATGAAATCAAGACACACGGCAAGCCACGCGCTGCCGTGTGTGCAACAAAGCCGTCATATCAGCTGCCGTGAGCGATACCATGAAAAGGCGCGCGCAATGGTCTCAACAAAAGCATCGCCAACGCTGTGGCGATTATCAAATCCTAACTCGCGCTTGGCTTTCTCAGAGCTGAAGTAGAAAAACTTGGTCGCAGAAAGTAAAATTTCGCGGTTCGCTAGCGCCGTGATACGATGCAAGCGCCGTGCCTGTGCGGTGAGGGCTAAGAAGATTTTGACAATGCTCTCGGAAAGTGGAATTAAAACTTTGGGTGCACCAACAACACGGCAAATAATATCGAAAACGTGTTTGTAGGTTAAATTTTCACCGCCTAAGATGTAGCGCTCTCCCGTTTTACCGCGCTCCATCGCAGCAATATGTCCTTCAGCTACATCGTCAACATCAGCGACACAAATGCCGCCTGTAGGATAGACAGGAATTTTGTGATAGTAAAGATCACGAATCAGCTGACCGGCATTGAAGTTGATATCACCGGCACCAAAGACATAGCTTGGGTTGACAATTACGCAGTCGAGCCGATTTTGAGCAGCTTTGCGGACTTCTTCTTCAGCAAGATGTTTGCTAATGTAGTAGGGGACATTAAGTTTGTCCAAGTTCCAGGGCTGCGTTTCATCAGCGGGTTGCTTGGTGCCCGTAATGCCGATAGCAGAGATAGAGCTTGTATAGACCAGCCGCTTGACATGATTTTGTTCAGCAGCCGCAATCACATTCTTCGTGCCCTGCACATTGATGGCATAAAGTTCTTGAGTTCTCCGAGGACCGATGTAGGCTTTTCCAGCGCAGTGGTAAATGTAGTCTATACCGCGTGTGGCAGATTTCAGCGACTCGAGATCTGTAACATCGCCGTACCGTAGTTCAACGGAATCCAAGATGTCTTCAATCGCATGAAGTTTAGACGGCTTGCGTACAAGCAGCGCCACTTTTTCGCCACGTTGAACCAGCTTACGCGCTAGCGTCGAGCCAATGAACCCTGTGGCGCCGGTAACAAGAACGCTCATACTACCTCCTTTTTCAATGTTAGTTCTCGCTAGAGCAGATGTTCATTTTTGACCTGCGAGAACGAAGTTCGCCTTGCTGAAATGACAATTATCTTGTTCTGCGTGATCTCGGGCTTTGAGGAGTTTGACGTGGTGCTGTTTCCGATTCCGAAACCTTTGCGGCGCGCTCAAGACTATCAAGTTTTTGCTCGTAAAGTGCGATACGCTGCTCAAGTTCTTCATGCTTAGGCATAAAGTTGCTAAGCTCTTCGCGCAGTTTATCAGACCGTTGCTTGAAGCCATCAAAGGCTTTGCCTTCGATCGTACCACCTTTGAAGTCTTCTTCAATTAAGCGACGGTCAAAAGCAAAGGAACCATCTTGCAACTTGGGGATGAGCTGTTTGCTTGCTTCGACAAGGTCTTTGAGCGCGGTGAGCTTGCTTTCGTGTTCATCCACAACTTTTTGGTGGGCTTTGGCAAGCGCATTGTATGTAGAATCATTTTTACCAAGTTTCTTTTTGAGCACAGCATTTTTTCGTTGAACTTTTTTTGCTCAGCATTCAGATAATTTTGATTGCCTTCAAATTTGGCAATCTCTTGTTCCATTGCTGCAACAAACTGCTCAATTTCACTGGCAAGCAACCGATTTGCCTCTGGTGGCTGACAACCCATTAGTAGCCCAGCACAAAAGCCGAGCAAAGAAAAACTCAAAAGCCAAGTGTATCTCATGTTTAGAGCAAGTTAAAGCGGACTGCAAAACCGCATAATGTTTATTCACAGTCTTTCATGGAAAGTAGCGCGGACATTGGATGTCTCAGACGCATCGACCATGCTCTTGGCAAAAATACAAAATTAGTGGCGTTATTTCTTTGCAGATGGGGCGGGCGCCGTAGCCGCCGTTGTCATATCACCGAACTGCTTGTGGTCAGCATTGATCTGTGCATGTTCTTGTTTCATTTTCTCGCAAGCCGCCTTAATTTCTTCTGCGTCCTTCTGCATCTGCTCAAGGGCTTTTTTCATCTCGGCAAGCTCGCCAATTTTCGTGCTATATTTCTTGACCACATCATCGAAGGACTTGATTTTTTCCATGTGCGCTTGTATCGTAGATTCATGCTGTGCAAGAATGGCTTTGTGTGCAGCAGCCATTGAGTCTAAGGCAGGTGTGGATTTGCCAGCCGCTTTAAGCGAATCATATTTCTGCTCCATCTTTCGGTGCTCTTCATCTTCTTTCTGATGCTCCTTCATGAAACTGTCGTGCAAAGCGGAAGTCTCGCTAGCAAGTTTCTTAATGTCTTCAAGTGTCTGCAGTTGTTCTTTACTGGGACCGCAACCAAAGAACCACATAGCGGTTAAAACAAGCGAGAGAGAAAAGATTTTTTTCATAACAATTGAGTGATTGATGGTTATTTGAGAAAAACTCTAAGCTCAGAGCGGCTGAAGTTCGCCGTTGATAATCTTTGCGCGCAGTTCTTCAACTTTTGCCCGTACATCGTCTGGAATCAGCGCCTTGTTTTTGTCGTTATAGACATAATCAACTCCCTTGGCAGCAAGACCTAAGACGAGCGGTTGCCCGCCTTTGAAGGTACCATCCTTGACTGCACGTGCCACTTCATAGACGGCATTATCGACCAGTTTGACCATACTTGTCAGGACAAGTCCAGGCGCAGCATCTTCTTGGTTCATATCCACACCGATAGCAAATTTTTGCTTTTCGCGAGCGGCATCAAAGACGCCATCACCTGTTTTGCCAGAGGCATGATAAATCACATCGGCATTGCGCCCGTACTGAATCAGTGCTAATTCCTTGCCCTTGACGGGATTGTTAAAGCCTTCGCCACTAAGACCAGCATAGCCTACTTCAACTTGAATATCTGGACGCACGTATTTTGCGCCATTGATGTAGCCACGCTCAAATTTTTTGATGAGTGGTGAATCCATACCGCCTACGAAGCCAATCACGCCGGTCTGGCTTATCAGTGCAGCCAGCGCACCGACCAAAAATGAACCTTCTTCTTCCTTGAAAAGAATTGGCAGTAAGTTGTCTGGAATTTTGCGTGTCGTATCCAGAGTGTAATCAATGCAAGCAAAATTTTTGTCTGGGAAAGCCAGTGCAACTTCGGTGATATCGTCAGTGAAGATAAAGCCGGCGCCCACGATCAGTTTGACTTCAGGCTGTGCAGCAAGTTGCTCAAGTGCGGTTTTGCGGTCAGCGCCAGCGCCGGGCTCAATGTACTCGAGTTTGAGAGAAAAATCCTGTACAGCGCGCTCCAAGCCCGCAAACGCCGCATCGTTGAACGACTTATCGCCTCTGCCGCCAACATCAAACACTAAGCCAACCTTGAACGCAGCGCTACTGCTGGGCTCTACAGTCTTCGAACCATCTTTCTTGGGAGCGCAACTTGCAACAAAGAGCACAAGCACGAAAAGAAATAGCGCACCAGTTGCTTTCATAATGTTTTAGGACGGTTTGAGTTGTTTTTTGGACAGAACGACTGCGCCGACAATAGCAAGCAGCAAAAGCGCTGAGACGATTTCAAACGGGAAGAGGAAATTCGTCAAGAGCTCGCGTCCGATAAATTTTGCCTCTCCAATTTGCTCTGCGGTCAGTCCGCTGTGTTTAAGAGGGAGGTCTAATTTTAGGCTTAGAATGTAGAGCATTTCAACAAGAAGCACCGCCCCTAAAAGCACCACAAAGCCTTTTTTGAGGTCAAACTTTTCAGAAAGAGTACGCTCATCATCCAGATTCAGCAGCATAATCGTGAAAAGAAAGAGCACCATGATGGCGCCCGCATAAACCAGCACTTGCACAACCGCAATGAACTGTGCCTGCAAAAGCAAGTATAAGCCGCCAAGGGAAAAGAAATTGAGCACGAGAAACAAGGCACTGGTAACAGGGTTGCGCGACCAGACCGTACCGACAGACGCAACGACAATTTGCGCCCCTAAGAAAATGAAGAGAAACGCCGAGAGATCCATCGGTCTAAAAACAACTTGGCAGTTTTTTCTGATATGCGCTTTGCAGCACAGCACAAAGTTAGTCAAACTGCAGCAATGAAAAAAGTGCTGAAAACAAACTGAAAACAAAAAGGGCAGGCTCAGTGCGTCTGCCCGTTGCGGTGTATCAGACCGATGTAGGGGTCAAACTTCGCTTTTGCTTGCACGCTGGCAGATAAATGCGGTCACATTAGAACTCTCGATAGAGTAGAGCTCCACGCCACCGACGGCACCGAGTCCGAACGACCCTGTCCCTTCGCCAAAAGCGTTGTCAGCGAGAATGTATTCAAAATTGACCTGTGGCACGAGCGGGAAATTTGCACCAAAGGCAGCCAAAGGCAATATAGGCACCTCCACCGTAGCCGATATTATTTGCCTGATTTTGTAGCGACCCTCATCCTGTGCTGGTACCCGCACAGGTTGAACGGACGTGCGCACATAACCATGATACAAAATATGCTTTTCATCGTAGGATTATGTTTGGGTTGTAAAAATTAAAATGTACTTGAACTTATTTGACGAGCATCATTTTCATGGTTTTGGTAAATGAGCCGGCTTGCAAGCGGTAGAAATATGCTCCGCTCGATAGCCCTGCGGCGTTGAACGAGGCTTGATAGCGCCCTGCAACTTG
>NSLH01000045.1 GCA_002763895.1 [Chlorobium] sp. 445 | reverse complement strand
AGATTAAATTATTCTACCTTTAGCGAATTTGCGCCATAATTGCGCGTAAGTCCAGGTCCTTTCATTAGGTTTTGATGATATTGTATGCTGAGTTTTGTCTGAAAAATTGAGAGACGATGTCTTTTACAATCAATCGTGGAACCATCTTCTACGACGATGACTTCGAACAGAGAGGTATCCTGAGTAAGTAAGCTCTCGAGCAGGTCTTTGATTTCATCAGGTCTGTTATAGACGGGAATGATGATGGAGTATTTTAACATGATGATGCAAGATTAACAAGCTCAGAGATGTGTTGTCAATCTGCAACTGACGCATGAACTGGTCATGCAAAAACAACACTTCAATTATACGAAGAAACTATCAAATGACGCACTGAATTTTCGCTTTTGCAATGCAACAAAGCTGAGAGTGGTCGTCAAGTGCATTTGCGCAGCAGAAATACTGCAGCTGCAGCGGGGATGCTGCGGGTACTTTTGGTGGAAACTTACGGACGCAATCCGACTTCCTCGCTCGGTGCGCTTTCGCCTTCTTTGTCTAGGCTGGTAATAAAGTAAAAATACAAGGCGCCTTTTTTCGCTGATTTGTCCAGAAACTCTTGCTGGTCTGGTGGCAGCGTTGCCAGCACTGTCGGCGTTTTGCCGCGCTCATATCGGTAGAGCCTGTAACCTGATAGGTGCTCTTGAACTGTCTCCCCCCATGTGATTTTCACGCCTTGTGTCGTGGCAGCGGCGTGCACATCTGCAGGCGGCACAAGCGGTAACTGCTTGTACTCTACCTGTACAGGTGTACTCATGGCGCTCTTGGATTCAAACCTGCCAAAGGCTTGCACCGCGTATGCATAAACGCCAAACTCCGAGAGCGTCGTATCGGTCAGATAATTTTGCTCTGTGGAAAGCAACGAATCAGAAAGTGGTGTGAAGTCAGGCGTTTCTTTCTGCGAAACTTTGCGGCGATAGATGCGATAGCCTGAGATTGCCTCATCGTAAGATGTCATATCAAGCCAGAAGAGCATAACGGTCTTTTGAAATTTGCCGTTAGGCTGCGTGGCGGAAAGTCCTATGGGCGTTGGCAAACTAAGGGCAATCGCTGGGCGCGCATAAAGCGTGTCGGAGAAGTCGCTCAGCACATGGCTTTTGCTTTCGGAACGCACGGCGTAGCCGTAAGATTGTCGTCCGCTTAGTCCCAGACTTGAATCCACGAACAGGGTTTCTGCGATTTTTTCAAGCGTTACAAGTCCAGAGATAAGTTGAAGTGAATCGCCGTAGCGCGCATTGCGATAGATGCGGTAGCCGATGATGCTTGGATCGCTTGTCTCCACTTTGAGGCGTACGCCTTTTTGCTGTGCCTTCTGCGGCAGCAAGGCGCGGCGGCATGGGTTGCAGTTGGCTTTCGTAGATGCCGAAGCCGATGGCGCTGGGCTGAGAGCGTTCGCCGAAAGGACCTGTCATGACCAAGCGGTAGAAGTAGCGTTGCATCGCTTCAGCACCTTCATCGAGGTAAGTCGTTTGCGTAGGTGGCACAGTGGCAATGCGCTCAAAGCCTTTTTCGGAATCAGTACTGCGATAAATTTCTACGCTGACGATGTTGGTCGTTGTAACCATGCGCCACGAGAGTTGCAAGCCTACAGCGTCAGGCGTGTTCAGTGCGCGCAGGTTATCGGGCAAAGGGATGTTGCGAAAATCAAACGTAGTGGCAAGCGTGGTATCGGAGGGCGAGCCGATATTCCCGTAGTAATCGCGCGGCACGATAAAGTACTGGTAATACTTAGATGGCGCAACCAGCGAGTCGATGAGCGTGATGATAAGGCTATCGCGTCCGCTGGAGAGACGCGCGATGGTGTAAGGGACACTCAACGGTTCAAATGCACCATCGTCTTCGCGTCGGAAGGCTCGGATACCAAACCCTTGACGGCTCTTTGCCACAAAGCGCAGCGTGATTTGATTTTGAAGTTCATACTTGCTGGCGAACTTTGGTGCAATATCAAGTGACTGCGGATAAGAGACACTTGCGGAAATCACTTGTGTTTTAGTATTGCCGCTGGCATCGCAGCGAGAGACACGATAGTGATATGCTGTGTGGCGTTCAGCTGTGGAATCAAGGTAAAACATGCCCATGGCTAAACGCACTGCCAGAGGATTAGCATAGATGAAGGTATCTACGCGCGCGGGACTTTTTTCAACTTGCGTCCAATAGGTAGCAAGCGGAATGTCTTCTGCATCGTAGAGAGCGGGCTTTGTGCGCTTGAGTTGCTCGAGGCGCGTTTGCAGTTCCGAGAGCGAATTAGGCGATTCCACATCGGCAAGGCGCATCCACTCTTTTTCGTTCATTTTCTTGCGCTCAATGCGGTAGAAGGCAATGCCGCCGACGGGTTGCGCTTTGGAGATTTTGGCTGTGCCTAAGACGAGATAGATGCCTTGCGCGCCGCCGATAGCAAAGCGCTGCGTCGGTGTTTGTGCCCAGGCACTGAGCGCAGTTGACAAGCCAAGCAGAAGAAGCATGAAACGAGTCATAACTTTTACCGAAAGAGTGATGTTAGTTAGCCGATATCGAGAACCCGTTAGAGCCGAGTTTTAGTTGGCATTCAAAATTGAACTCCACTGATTTTCCAAACTTGATGCATGGCGTTTCCACGATAAAAAGGTCTATGGATTCGCAACTTGCGTCGCAGATTCCAATTCCCACATAAAAGCCACCGCCTATTTTAAGATTTGCACCACCGATGGCACTCCACGATTTAGTCGTAGGGTTGATGCTGCCCTTCGCATACACAGTCAAACTGCCCATTGCATAACCGCCGAAGCAGACTGGAATACCACTTGTACTTGTAACCGTACCTGCGCCAGCCTCAGCGCGGACAAACGCTGCAGCGCCCACATCGATCTGCGTACTGCCTGCGAAGTTCATGCCGAGCGACAGCGCCACACCATAGTAGCCTTTGAGGTAGAAGTAAAAAACCGGTTTCAAGTCGACGTCGATATTAGGCAGCGAGATGCCCGCAATGAAGTTCGTGGCTTCGCCCAAGAAGTAGAATCCTTTGAGGGTGTTATACTCAGCGGGAATTTCACGCAGTACATCGGGCACTTCGGGTTTCCACTGGTTGGCAGCGAACTTGGACGTGATTTCATCAAGAGATTTGATGTTGGGATACTTGCCGAGCACAGCACCGATTTGAAAGTCTATTGAGGGATTTTGCAATTGCACTCTTGCTATTGCGGCAAAGAACCATCCCTGCGGGTCGAAGCGAACATTGGCGCTGCCCAGAAGTTCATATCCAGATGTCGAGATATCGAGCGAAATAGCACCCTGCAATCTGCGCTTCTCAAAGTCGTAGGTCAGACTTAATTGACCAAATGGGGCATCAATATTCTTGAGCTCCACCTTCTGATTACCAATGTCAGTTTGAATGTCGCCTGTTACCACAAATGCCAAGCGTCCTGAAATGCCGTCATCGCTCTCGACATCACCAGCGAACTTGAACTGTTCCCACGCCGAGGGTGAGATGGGCTTCAAGCCGCCTGAGAGGTTTTTCAATTGCGATTTGCCGTTGGAGAAATTAAACGTCTGTCCGTCGTCGAGCGTGGCGGTAATTGTGCCATCTGGGGTTTTGCGTAGCGTGAGTTGAAACTCAAACATCTTATTGCCGCCCGCTACTGTTTCATAAATTTTGCCTTTGGCGGTGAAGCCTGTAGCATCCAGCGTCTGCGCGCCTTCTGCATTAGGGAACTTCATTGTTACCGCGTTGGGCTTAATCTCAAACTCCGTTGGTGCAATGCTGGCAACCGTGCTACCGCCTTTTTTCTCGAATCGCAGGAGTGTCGTTATCGGCTGCAACAGTGGAATGTTGTAATCCACTTGCCCTGAGAGTTGAATCAAGTTCTCGTAGAAGTTAGCTTGCGCGGGTTTGAATGTCGCCACGGTGTAAACCGTGAGTGCAGGATGATTGGTTTTGAGCGTAAAGCCACTTGTGCCATCGCTAAAGAGTGTGATATTGTCAAACAGCAGTTGGTCGCTGGGCGCGCAGTTCGGCAAGCTTTCAACGAATGCGGCATGCAGGTTCGTGCCTTTGCCAATTGTGAACGACCACTTTTTGTTGTCCCGGGTCGTATCCAAGCTGCGCGGCACTGCCTTGTAGGGTTTTCATTGTGGCAATACCGCCTGCAACAGGGAGATTTGAGAAGTTGTAGGTTGCGCTGCCTGCAGTTTCCAATCGCGTGGGCTCAATTTTGATGCCTGTAAAGCCAATATCCACACCGCCTGTTTTGATTGCACCTGTCTTTAAGGTAAAGCCGCTTTGCGTGCTAAGTGACCACTCGCTGCTTTCCAGCGTCCACTTTGTGCCGAGCGGAATGGCAATTTTCGTGGTGCCTGAAATCGGCAGCACGCCGCTGGGTGTCACCTCTACTGTACCGAGGTCCAGATTCATATCCGTCGGCGACACGTTAGTGAATGCTGTATGCACGCGTGTTTTTAGGTTTGCGCTTGCGTGGAGGAGGAATGAACTTGCGTTTTCCGCTTCGGACTCAAAACCGTAGAGTTTGAACTTGAGGTTGCCGCCGGTCGCATTGCCGATTTGGAAGCCTTGTGGTGCATTCACAGCGGACTGTGCATGTGCTGTCAGGGTGGGAATCACGAGACGCTCGGCGCCGGACTTATCGGGGCGAAGCAAGTAAAATGCGGTGTCGCTCGTTGCGCTGCCGCTAAATTCAAGGTTGCTTGTTGAGAAACTGAACGATGAACGACGCACATACACGCGCCCTCTCACTGCGCCCACGCTGGTATTATTTTCCAACGGCACAACCTTCAAGCCGCTAGGGTCAAAGACTTTCGCCAGAAATTGGTCATAGACGCGTACATCACGAAACAGATTTTTATCGGTGATGATAATTTGAGCGTTCTTCGGGCGCACAAACGGAATCCCTTTGCCATTATCGCTGCCCGCAACAGGCTCAATTGGCACGTTGGCAAACGCAAGGGCGCTGTCGTTATCCATGAGTTTGAATTGCGAATTGGCAGGAATCGTAACAAATGAACCATCAATGAAGACTTGACCGCCTTGCTCGCGTAGGTCATTGACCTCGATTGGGAAGCCCCAGAGCCTGGTAATATCCATATCATTGTATTCGCGCAGCACGAAATTGATTGCTGTGTGTGTGCCAGTAACATTGAGTGTCGTATCTGTGCCAACGGTTTGGCTCTGCGACTTTGAGGCGCGAAATTTGAGCCCTTGACCGAGAGGGACTTTTTTTAGCGTGTAGTTGCCCTGCGCATCAGTGAAGGTCTCTATCGGCAAGCCTGAGCCGCTTGAAACCAGACGCACACGTGCACCTGCGATAGGTCGGGCTCTGCCGACCAAGACCTTTCCACTGATACGACCTGCGCGCGGCAGAAATACAGTTCGACCAATGTAGCTCTTCGACTCCACAAAGACGCCGTTGTAGGTTACTTCTTTTGTGAGAAAATCTGACATCTGAAATCTGGGGTCGTTGGTCGTCTCGAGGCGAATCGTGTAGGTATTGCTTGTGTTAAAAAATGGCTCAAAGCGAGCGATACCTTGCGCATCCGTGATGACGGAAGGTTGATTCGGCAAGTTCGTGATTGTTACCTTCACTGCTGGAATGGGCTTATTAGCTTGTAAATTTTGCAGATAGCCGGCTGAAACTTCTTCAAGCACTCGGATTTGCATGCGTCGCTTCTTTTGATAGACCTTGAATGGCTCAAGCGTGACGGTGTTTGAGGGAATGTTCACAAAGAGTGTCTCTGGCGAGAAGTAATTTTGGTGGTTAGGTTTTACAATCACACGAATGTTGTTACCTATGGGCGCTTTGGCAGAGAAAAGTTCAGAGACGCTAACATTGCTGCCCATGCCGCTCGGAGTGCCACCGATGCCCGCGCCGCCAACACCGATAAATCCACCGCCCGGCGAGAGTGACACGCCGCTTCCGACATTTGACGACACACTGCCGCTCATAATACGCGATGTCTGCACCGCTACACCATCTTGAAATGTAACGGTTGCCGAAACGCCTTGACCTGTTTCGGCATCGATGACCGAGCCGTTCACCGTGGCTTTGGGCTCCAGCAGAATTTTGCCCAGCCATGTGCGCTGACCGCGTTTCAAGGATTCTCCATTATTGACCGGAACAATTTTTTCCTTATAGCCCGGCTTTGTGATACGCACCCTGCGAATAAGCGCATAAGGCTGACCGGCGCCAAACTCGCCTTTCGTGGTAGGCAGGCTCCAAAAGTTGAAGTCACCCCTGCCACCAGTGAGTTGTGTCTTTTCCGTTACAGGCAGAAACAGTGCCAAGTATTGCAGTTCCACGTTTGCGTTTTCGACAGGCTGATTCATATTCTGCGAGAAATACACGGCGCCGCTCACGCTGGGCTGCGAGGGCACAGCAAAGAGTGTCATGTCGCGCTGGCAGTCCGAGTAGTTCGGATAGTTGTTGTTCCACTTGGCGTCTTTGTCTTCTGGCGTGGTAGCGACAAAATTGCCGCTGGGCGACCACTTGCCGCGCGAGGTAAATTTCTGCGCCAAAAATCGATAGTTCAATGCGCTTGTGGAATCGAGTGTGGCCCAAATGATATAGTTGTCATTGGGGTTGAGATTGCGAATGAGTTTGAAAGTAACTTTCCCTTGCGCATCGGTTTCACCGATGGAAACCACTTTCAGGTTGTAAAGAAATTTCTCGGCATTGTCTGCCATCGTTTGCGAGCCAGCTTGTTTGCCTAACAGCACTAAGCCAAGATTGGGTGCGCCTGCCGCATTGCCTTCTTGGGGCAAGTGTGTCGGCACTGTCTCGCGTAAGACATAGACCTTGGCGCCCGGAATTGTTTGTCCTTGAAATGCCGCGCCTTGGTCTTCTTGCACGTTGCGTGCTTGGACGGTCAGCGTAAGGTCAAATGTGCGGACTTTGGCAACCAGCGTGCCCGCCTGACTGCCGCTCAGGTCAATGATTTGTTTCGGCTGAATCATCAGGTTATTGTCGGGACTGGTAAAGTAAGGGTTCTCGACTTCCACGCGCATCGTGATATATTCGTCGTAAGTAAACGAACCGTAGTTGAGGCCTTGTAAGGTTTTCTTGCCTCGATATCCCGTACTGTCGGTTTGCACAAAAGAAAATGTGTAATTGCCGTTGGCATCAGTGGTCGTCGTTGCTAAGGTTTTGAGATAAGTTGGTCGGTCGTCTCTGCCGACTTGATTCCATTTTTCAAAGTACTCACCCGCATTGAGGTCGGTGTTGGGTCCAGAGAAGTTTTTAGCGTAACGGTAAAGTGAGAGCCGCAGAGGCGTGTGTTTGAGCGGTCGCTCTCCAGTCGGTGCGACATTTGGCGAGCCGAAGTAGCTATAAACGATTTTGCCTCTCAGCACGGTATTTTGTACCACGGGCGGCTGCAGTGTCGGTTGAAACGGCAGCCACTGTGGCGGCGTAGGCGTCACAGGTGTAGGCGGTCGTGGCTGATTTTGCGCCACGGGTGGCTTAAACCTGAACACGCCGATTTCGCTTCTGCCTTCGTTGCGCGTTACAGGTATGCCACTGGCATTGACAACTTGCACTTGCCATACCCAACCAACCGCTTGCGCATACAAGTTAAAACTCGGCAGCGAGGGGCTGTAAAAAAATGATGTTCCAACAATCCCTGTCTGATTGACGAGCGCCGGATTGCTCTCAATTGCCTGCCGACGATTCTGACCTGCAAAGAGCGGTGCGATGCGCAAGTTGTAGCGCACATTGCTGACAAATTGCACGGGCGTCCACACAAAGGTCGGTGGCGCAGTCGCAAGCAGTTCGGCGTTATCGACAGGTGAGACAATGCTTGGCGGGTCAGGAATCAAGACCGTAAATGTGCGGCAGGGCACTTCCGCAATGGCTTGTCCTGCAGCATTCAAAATGCGTACACAAAATTCGTAATTGCCCTCAGGAATGCTATTTGTCGTTACTGCCGTCGAGATAAGGTTTTGGTCATACGTGATGGCTTGTTCAGAGACGAGGTCACGCCCGAAGAAGCTCGTCGTCGAGATGCCTGCCGGAATGGTAAAAGTTGGTACGGCGCCAGAGTTGTCGTTGCTTCGAGCAATCACGTTGCCGGTTTCGATATTGCGAATGAAGAACGATGCGCGGCAGTTGGGAAGCGCAGCTGTGCCACGATTGATTACAATGAGTTGCACGACGGTGCGGTCGTTTATCCAAGTCGACAGTTGTGGCGGCGCTGGGGTTCGGATGTTGAGCGTCGCGCTAATCTGTGCCATCGCTTGTTGCGAGAGCAAGCAGAGCATCAAAAGGTGCAGCGCAGCAGAAAGTCGGAGAAGTTTTTTCATGAAGCAAGACGATTGACGTTACTGTAATCCGATGGTGTATTGTAAAATCCCTTGAAACTCGCGGAAGGTTGGTGCGGTCGTCGTTGAGTTGTAAGCGTTTGCCGAAAGATTGAGGCTTAGTGTGCCGTAAGCACCAAAGCTGTATGATGCCGACAAGTTCCCCGTCAGTTGTGTATCGCTCCCGCTTGAATTGACGATATTGATCCCGCCTGTGAGCGACATCGAGAGTCTATCTTCAAGAAAACTGTATCCTGCAGTTTCCGTGAGCGAGAGAATGGAAATGTTTGTGCCACCCACGCTAGCGTTGTTGTAGAGCAGGGTCGTTGCTAAGGTTAGCGGCGATTGAAACGACTGCGACCACGATGCTAAGAGCGTGTGCGTGGTATTGCGATTGATTGCTCCGCCCAGAATGCTTTGGTCGTTCACATCTTGCAGGCTGTAACTAACAAAGAGGTTTGCAGGCGCCTCAAAGAGCGTGAATTGAAACCGTGGCGAAAGCACCAGCGACTGTGCGACATTTTCAATGCGCAAGGTGTCGTTGCGCGGTGCGGTGCGGATGCCGTAGTTCGAGTATTGTGCGTCCAATCCGATGCTAGGCGAAATCTGTGCCGTTGCCGAAAAGTTGGCAATGGTGCGCGAAGAGTTCGCAAGACGGTTGCTGCGCAGGTTGCTCTTGCGCATGCCGAAACTGCCACGCAAGAGCAAATTGCCTGAAAACAGCCGCATGCTGGGCGAGAGCGTAAGGTCAAAGAGGTCATTTTGAAGTTGCACATAGCCGAGCGAGACATAGCCTGGACCAATCCAGCGCCCGTTGAGACCGATGGTGAGGTCATCTATCGGTCTGGTGTTGATGCTGACGGTGGCAGCGCCATCGAGTTGTGTAGAAAAGCGCGTGGTGAAAATGGGCAAGTTAAAGTCATCGATCTTTGGTGAGCGAATGTCGTTGCTGAAAAGCGACGCGCCAATTTCGCCACTGACATCAATGCGGTCGGTAATCGGAAAGCCAAAGGCAAGTGAGGCAGCCAGATTTTCTGATGGTGGCAGCGTAGTTGTAAGCGCGCGAATGGAGTTAGAGTCATCGACGGCATACATGATATTAAGCGCGATGTGAAAGGCGTTAAGTTGTCCTGCACCAATTTTAGCTGCGAAGGCGCGGCGTTGGTATTGACCAAAGAAATTTTGCGTGGTATCGGCTTGCAGAGCGGTTCGGGTTTCGCCGTAGAGCGCAGAGACGCGAAACGTGCCGAGGTCTGTCTCGATGCCCCCGCCCAAGATGCGCGCATCGCCGAAAGTGAGTTCGGAGAGCTGCAGGGCAAAGTAGCCAGCGTGCAGCGTCAATTTGCCGTCAAAGAATTTTGGACTGACCCCAAACTGGTTAAATGGCTGTTGCAGTGCAAGTTGCTGTGTGGAAAGAAAAAGTTGGAACGGCAGTTGAATTTGATCGAAGAGTGTAACGTTGGCTTGCAGAATGGCGCGTGCGATGCTGCTGGGGTAGCGCGGGTTGGCGCCGCTGATACCGTAGCCTTCAGCACTCAGGTTGAGCGTGCCACTTAGGCGAATGGGCTGTGGGTCGCTTGCAGGTTGTGCGACACTGTTTAGTGTATAAAGCAGCGTGTGCAGCATGAGCGCTGCAGCGATGGTTGATCTTAAGCTGTTGGCGTGGTTCATAGTTACTCCTCTTTCAATTCCAAAGCACGTTCAAAGTGAGACAGAACATGTGTGAAGTTGAATGCAACAAAGATGATATGCGATAGTCTCCAAAAAGTCTCCGTTGTAACTGTGAAAGATTGGCACATAGTTAAGCGCAGTTCGCAGTTCTTTGAACTGAGGTGCTTGAATTTGGTTGGGCATGCACAACCGCGCACAATAGTTGGTTACAGGAACCCACGTTCATTGCAGGCTGGCAGCAGAGAGTACACCAACAAAGACAGTGTGGCAAACCCAGTTGCAAATCCACATATCTTTGCACACTCAAAACTAACTTGGCACGGTTGCAAAAGAGGCGGACATTTTAAGAAATTGTGAGAGTATTTAACCGTGAGAGATTTTCGTTATGGCGTTGCTTTATGTCGAAAAACTGTTTAAGGCACTCTCAGTCGAGGAGCGCAAACAACTGGCTTCAGAATTACGTCAGTCGCGTTCTGCAATGTTGCTTACGCTGTATGAGATGCTCACAGAATTTGAAAGAGAGAGCAAGACGCTTTACTGCTCCAAAGCCCTTGCTTTCAAGCGGCTTTACGGTCGGGCGTATTCTCAGAAAGAAGATTATCTCTTTCGGAGTGAATGCCACGCATTAGCCGATAAAATTGAACAGTTTCTGGCGCGCAAGGCGCATCAAAAAGAGTTTGAGCAAAATCGTTATCGTCGAGAATTATGCCTTTTGGAGTCGCTGCTTGAGCGGCGCTTATGGAAGGAGTTCAAATCGCGCTACGAAAAAAGCCTCAAAACGGCTCTAAGCGCCTGCGAGTTCGATATTGCCTTTGCAATTGAGCGACTCTACCTGAAGTATCTAAGCCAAACAAGCGTGCAGAGCGTAGAGACTTTGCAAACCACCCGTGCCGTATTGGGGCAAAGTGTGCGCACATTAGAGCACGCGCTTGCTACGCATTATGCTAGACTTAAATCCATCGATGCTGTCACGTTACACTACATGCAGCACTATGGCATCACTGCCGACGAGCTTGCACCGATATCTCTTGAGCACATCGCATCGCCCGAAAATGCGCTTACGCAATACTTCCTAGCAAAAGCGCAAGCATTCCGTCAGTTGAACAGCATTCAAGTCAATGCAGCCAAACGCGCCTTAGAAACCATAATGCAAGTCGAAAACGATACGCCTGCCGTTCTCTACGAAAAGATGGCGATTATCACCAATGTAGGACTTACCTATATGCTCAAGATGGACTACGCCGCTGCACGTGATTACTACGCTCAAGCAGTTGCTTTTTGCGAGCAACACGCACTGTCAATTGACACTTCGCTTATTTTGAACCTTATCAGCGTAGAGATGAAATTGGAGCACTACGAAGCTGCGCTGGAATTGCTAAAAATCCACTGGTCTGGATTAGCTGAAACAGAGACAACGCTTCTGCGTGCTGAAGTGATGCATGTTTTTTCTTTGATTTTTCTGGGACGCTCTGCTGAGGCTCAACGCTGCATTCCAAAAGTTGATGCCAATAACTCTGACTTTTTGCGACGCTACTACCGCTACGCGCAAATAGCAATTTACTACCTAGCCAAAGATTATGAGGCCGCCTTACGTGAAACCATGAGTTTTGCAAAATACCTACGCCGCCATAAAACAAATCCTGATACGATTTACGATGTACGGCTGGTAAGTTTTTATAATCGCTTTCTTAATACTATCTACCGCGCCACTTCTCCTAAACAACCCGCATTGTTTGCACCACTTCACAAAGAGTTTGACACAATGATTGATAACAATCTCTTGCCCAAAGATACACAACCTGTCATCTGGCTTAGACGCGAACTCAGAAAACTTACTTCTAACTGAGCAAGAAGCATCGTTTTTAGAGTCATAGATTTTAGCTGTAAAAGATAACGCGTAGTCGTTGAGCCAGAACAGCACAGCAAAGAGAATACAGGCACTTCAAACAACCCCAGAGTGGTCGTCGAGCTGTAACTGAAGGCACAAAAAGTATCAGGCAAAGGGCACTGCGCTAAGGTGCGTTGTGAAAATAAAAAAGGTCTGAGCGTCGGGAGCATCGCACTGCTGTATGAGTCAAAAGATGCAGGTGCTGAGCAATAATGCACGCCATAACGAAAGCCCCCTTAATGGCGTACGAGATGCTTCGCGCCATAGCGCCACACCACAAACACGAGAACCCCAAGCAGGATAAAACTGTTGTAAGTGAAAATGTCAGGAGGCATAACAAAGATGCGGCTAGTGAGGTTGATGGAGAAGTGCAGCAGAATAATCGCTAGGACGCTGCGGGCGTTGTTGTCATAGACCCAAGTGAACAGCACCGAATAGATGACAACCACATACAGGTAGCTGCCCAGAAACACAGGATCGGTGCCATTCTGATGCAAAAACGATCCTGGCCCCGCCAGCAGTGGCAGATGCCATGCCCACCAGATGATGCCTAAAATCACGCTAGACACAAACGCCGAGTAACGCGCCTGTAACCAGTCCAAAGCGTAATCACGCCAGCCCAGTTCTTCCGAAAAGGGACCAAAGATAAACACAAAGATAAGTGTAGTTACTAATAAGCCCAGGTTGCGTAGTATTTCAAAGAGTGGAGAGGCATCGAGCGCGATACCAGTAATCAGAAAAGTGAGCAGCACCGTGACAGGATACAAAAGCAGGATGGGTAAGAACCAGATTGTACGAATCCGCTTGAGGTCAAATATGCGCCGCCAATAATCTCGAATGAAGTCCTGATCGTCGGTACGATAGACTATGATGATGCCGGCAATTGCGGGCCCGAAGCTCCCAGCACTGCCACAATGCCAACTTCGAGGTCAGTGAAGATATTTCGTCCAGTGAGTGCGACAAAGAACCAGCATGTCCATGAAATGCCGAACGCAATTGCAATGAAGAGCCAAGGGAATTTGTCTGTTTGTGTAGAAGCCGTAGCATGATCTTGCTTGAAGGGCTGCATGTCTCTTTGAGTTTTGTTTGTTAAACTAGGTTTCATAGTGCTGGAAAAACATGACAACGGATGTAGCAAGTGCAAAACCTCAGAATTCCACTTTAACACCGCCGACAGGTAAAAATCCGAATTGCATTACGCTCTGCGCAGTGCCGACGGCAACGTCGGATCGGATGAGAGGCTTGTAATCGGGCGCGGTAACGCTAAGTTGGTAAGTTTTCGGCGGCAAGTTTGTTAGTCGAAATTTTCCTGTTAGGTCGCTCAATGCACCGATGGTTGTACCGATAAGTTCTATTCGCGCGCCGATAACTTCTTGCTTGGTGATTTTGTCAATAACTTCACCCTCAATGATACCTGTTTGAGAAGCGACAACCGTCGAGTCGGGCGGTGCGGTCGCAGTTGTGTCCGAGGTTTGTGCATGAAGCGGTGTTGCAACAGCTCCGAAGAGTATCACAAAAAATATCGCGCATGCAAAGCGAGTCTTAAAAAACGTGTCCATGATGATATATGTTGAGGTTTAATACTGCAAAACTGTTGAAATAGCTCGGCTCATAGCTTCTTGATTTGGTGCTAAAAAGTTCAATAGGAAATGCCGACGGTTTTTCGCAGATAGGTGTTGTCCGAAAGTTGTTTGAGCATAAACGCTGCAACATCGGCGCGCGAAATCGTCCCTTTGATATTGGCTGAACTGTAGTCGGTGACCACATGATACTGACCCGTGCTTGCGCCGTTGGTCAGTCCTGTCGGACGCACAATCATCCACTCAAGGTCGCTTTCTCTGATGTAACGCTCTTGGACGTCTTTATCGGCATAAGGATTTTTTCCCCACGCGGTTTCACAGATGAACCGCTTCACGCCGAATTTTTTCATGGCGTCAATGATGTTCTTGGTGCATCCGACATGGTTGTATTCGGCTTCGTGGTCTTGCCGCCAAGTGCAGACAGTACAACCTCTTGCTCTTCCATGACTTTTTCAATCGCAGCGGCATTGAGCATATCACCTTGTGCTGTGCGTAGCTTCGGGTGCTGAAGCGTGAGTTTAGCGCGGGTGCGCACAAACGCCACAACGTCGTGTCCTTGTGCCAGTGCTTGCTTAACGAGTTCTTGTCCCGTACCGCCTGTTGCGCCAAAAATGAGCAGTTTCATACGCCCTCCCTTTGATAGGTACTTTTGATACCTGTTATGATTATAAACGATGTTTATCAAACGGGTAAAAAATTTTAGGATTTTTTCAGACCTTCAACGCCCAGTTGCAGTACCTGAAA
>NSLH01000044.1 GCA_002763895.1 [Chlorobium] sp. 445 | reverse complement strand
GTAAATATATCGTAATAGCGAACCATGAAGAAACTGATAGTCTTTTTCGCCCTCCTATTTTCGTCAAGTTCTCTTTTTGCACAAAGTTACAGCGTGCAAGGCAGAATCATCTCTGAAACTGATAAATCGCCTTTGGCGGGTGCAAAAATCACCCTCTCTCGCTTGCCTGACTCTACACGCAGCGGGGCTATTGCAAATGCAAGTGGGGCATTTCTCATTCAGAATCTTTCGGCAGGCAAGTATGCTCTCCGTGTTACTTACATCGGCTACCGTGATTATGTCTGGCGGTTTGAACTCAAAGAGTCAGTTGATCTCGGCGTCATCGCTATGAAAGAAAGTGGTGCGGTCTCTGATGAAATTGTCGTCGAAGAGCGGTTGCCTACAGCGATACAACAGGGCGATACTGTACAGTTTAATGCGCGTGCTTTCAAAACGAACCCTGATGCTACTGCGGAAGATTTGATTAGCAAAATGCCAGGTGTTACAGTTCAGGGCGGTAGAGTGCAGGCACAGGGTGAACAAGTTCGCCAAGTGCTGGTTGATGGCAAGCCTTTTTTTGGAGAAGATCCAAGTGCTGTGCTGAAAAATTTGCCTGCAGAAATGATCGAAAAAATTCAAGTTTTTGATCAACAAAGTGAGCAAGCGCGTTTCTCTGGTGTCGAAGATGGCAATACGATCAAAACCATCAACATTGTTACGAAACCCGCCTATCGCAATGGGTCCTTTGGGCGTGCATATGCTGGTTACGGTGATCGGCAGAACTATAAAGCTGGCGGAAACCTAAACATTTTCCATGACGAACAGCGCATTTCAATTATTGGGCAATCCAACAACATCAATGAGCAAAACTTTGCCTCGGAAGATTTGCTCGGTGTTGCCAGTTCGAGTGGTGCTGGTGGCAGTCGACGCGGTGGATTTGCAGGCGGTGCGGCTGGACGCGGCAGTGCAATGATGGCTTTTGGTGGACCACCACCACCCGGCGCTTTTAATAACCCTACCGATAATTTCCTTGTCAGTCAGCAAAACGGACTGATTACCACGCACGCCTTCGGCGTGAATTACATTGATGAATGGAGCAAGACAACGGACATCTCCGCAAGCTACTTTTTCAACATGAGTGGCAACCTTGCCTCGACTTCGCTTTTTCGTCAGTTTATTTTGCCGTCGCAATTAGGTCAGACTTATCTGGAGACGAACTTTGCAGATACGCGCAATATCAATCACCGCCTCAACATGCGCATTGATCACAAGTTCAGTGAGACCACATCGATCTTGCTTGTACCGCGTCTTACGCTGCAAGACAACCGTGGCAGAAACGACCTTGATGGCATTACCGCACGTGAGGCATTGACACTCGGTAACACGCGCAACGACTTTGCTTCTGAGCTTTTTGGCGCAAGATTTTCAAATCTCCTGCTCTTTCGTCATCGCTTTAATATCGGACGCACGATTTCACTGTCGCTCAATACGACCTACAATCATAACGATGGTGAGAGCCAACTTAGCGCTCTCAATGAGTTTTTTGCTGACCCTAGCTTCAATCCACTTTCCACGCGCACCGACTCGCTAAATCAATTCTCTAACACGCGTCAGCGTGGATGGGGCTTTACAGGCAATGCAACCTACACAGAGCCACTTGCACTTAATCAAGTTTTGCAGTTTACCTACACTGCAAACTACCGTCCGAACACCTCTAACAATGAGACTTTCAGTCGCCCGCCTTCTTCGGCTGATTTTCGGCTCGATACGCTGCTTAGCAACCGCATTGAAAGTGCATACCTTACACAGTCTGCCACAGCTGGCTATCGCTTTTTTACGCGTGAGGTGATTTTTGCCTTAAATCTTGGCTATCAATGGGCAAGTCTCAGTAGCACGCAAGAATTTCCGTTTGCTTTCTCTATCAATCGTGCCTTTCAAAACATTTTGCCCTCCTGCATTTCTCCGTCTAAGATTTTCGGACAATCAAAATCTCTTCTTTGCCTACCGCGCAAATACAATTGAGCCTAGCGTTGTGCAGTTGCAAGAAGTGCTCAACAATAGCAACCCACTGCTACTTTCAATCGGCAATCAATCGCTCAATCAAGAGTTTCAGCATACTTTCATTTTCCGCTACTCCTCAGTCGATGTACAAGCTGCAAGTTCATTTTTTGTGCTGCTCAATGGTAATTTCCGATGGGATTACATTGGCAATAGCACGGTTATCGCTACGCGTGACACCCTGCTGCCTAATCGTGTGCGTTTGCTTGCTGGCACACAGCTCACGCAACCCGTCAATCTTGATGGATACTATACTTTGCGTAGCCTTGTTACTTACGGCGTACCTCTACCACTTATTCAAACCAACTTGAATTTGAGTTTTGGGGCAAATCTTACACGTACGCCCGCGCTGCTTAATGGCAATCTCAACATTGCTCTGACGCCCTCAATCAATGCAGGTATCACACTCAGCAGCAACATCAGCGAGAAAATCGATTTTACACTTTCAACCACTACCAACTACGGCACGACACAAAACTCCTTGCAACCGCAACTCAACGGGCAATTTCTCAACCAACAGAGCCGCGCGAAAATCAACTTCATCTTTGGCGATGGCTTTGTGTTCCAAACCGATCTTACACATCAATACTTTTCGGGCTTGTCGCGGGACTTCAATCAAAATTTTGTCCTGTGGAATGCTAGTTTTGGCAAGAAGTTCTTTGATGATCGTGCTGAACTGCGCTTGACAGTATTCGATATTCTTAATCAGAACAATAGCATTCAGCGCAACATCACAGAGACATTCATTGAGGATACACGCACCGATATTTTGCAGCGCTATGTTATTCTCACCTTTACCTACAACTTAAGGCAAAACTAATTGGATTTCGGCGCAAGTGCGGCTTGCATAGCTGCACTTGTACTGCAGATACCGCCCTACAAAGAAATTTTGGTCTCACTAAGTAGTTGCTCCAACGCCTCCTCTACACGCGCAAGCGGAATGTGATTGATGCTGCCTTCATTTGGGCTTAGCAGCAAGGCAAAAGGGGATTGATAGGGGTACCACTCCGCAATGCTGCGCAGTTGTGAATACAATCCCACCACAGGTACGCCCGCCGCAGAGGCAATGTGCACAATAGCGGTATCAGGCGTCAGTACGAACTTTGCCCCTGCAATTGCTACAGCAACTTCCAGCAGCCCTATCATCAAAGGCTGGCAACGCGCATCACTTACCGTTTTCACAATCGCTTGAACCTGTTTGTGCTCCGATAGTGCCCCAGTTACAAATATCATTAAGTCAGGGTAGCTTTTGACAAGTATCTTGCACATTTGAGTAACTTGTTCGGCTGACCATATGCAGTCTGGCTTCAATCGAGAAGCAGCGATATTGACAATGCAGTAAGGACGACCGCTAAAACTTGGCAGCATCACTGTGGCAGGCTTGCCATCTACAAACAGATGTTCACTTGTAACCGAAAAGTCAAGGTTATGCTGCTGCACCAATTGCACCACTGGCTCAGCATTGATAGCGCGTACCGAGAGATAAGTTGGAAGGTTGTTTGGCGGCGCAGCATCTGGAAAGTCAATACTATGAGTTGCCATGCGCAGCATTGTTCGGCTATAATGCTCTTCATACGCAACTATGGGAACTTGGTAATCAAAGACCAAACTGTATATCTCAGAGCGCTTATCATGCTGCGCTGCAATTTTCTTTGCCTTGCTTGAGATTAGTGAGGCTAGCAGAGCAGCTTTGCTTGTGCGTGTATAGACCAGTGCGAAGATGGCGTCATACTCCGCTGCACGTGTTGCACGCAGCAGGGGAATCCAAGAGAAGTGAATTCCCGCTCTTGGATGAATTGGATAGGCGTGCGCAACATTAAAATCAGCGCGCACCAGCGTGTCGTTGCGATACGATGAGACGACATCAATCTGCAAGTGAGGGTGTGCTGTCTTCAGCCAGCGTAAAACCGGCGTTGTACAAATGTAATCTCCAATGGCATCGTAGCGAAAAAGCAAAATACGTTGAAGCGTACGACCATCTATTTTTGCAGCAGATGACTCACGGTGGCGCTTGC
Source organism: [Chlorobium] sp. 445 (assembly GCA_002763895.1). Taxonomy (NCBI): domain Bacteria; kingdom Pseudomonadati; phylum Chlorobiota; class Chlorobiia; order Chlorobiales; family Chloroherpetonaceae; species [Chlorobium] sp. 445. The sequence goes on along the minus strand of NSLH01000044.1, from coordinate 10,211 downwards.
CATTCATGCTTGCTAAAGTAGCAAAGAACAGATGACGAACTTTGTCGGAGAAGGTACACTCGCTTTTTGTACTTTTTTTGTGTCTTGCAGCTTGTTCCTCCGTGATACTCCAGACGCTGTAGCGCTGGTAGTCCAAAAAAGACAGTTGTGGATTGAATGCAGGATGATTGCTGCGTGTGAAAATAGGCACCTCAAGCATGAGTAGGGCAGAAAATTTTTGGGATGCATTCTTGCCAGAGCGCTTCTGCAGCATGCAGTGCGCTTTCCACTGAAATTGCGCTAACGAAATCTGAGCTTGTCTCCAGCGCGCGGTGCGGTGCATGGTATGGTAGCCAGACCATCGGCAGTCCGGGTGCACGAGAGTAGAGCACGACTTGTGGCACTTTCCATGCGGCGGCAATGTGCACAACAGAGGTATCGGGCGTCAGCAAAAGATCGCATTGCACCAGCATTGCTGCAAATTCATCGAGCGAGGGTACTGCAGGTGCCGCTTTAATTGCTACTGCTTCTGCAATTGCATGGGCTTCGTCAGCTTCGCTGGGTGCAGAAAAAAGTATAATCTCAGCATCATGATGCCGCGCTTTGAATTGTTTAATGAAGTCAATGAAATTCTCTCGCCCCCAATATCGCCAGCGATCACCTGCTGAAATGTTGATGCCAAACCGATACGGGGCAGTCTTTTCACCTAAGTTTTGTTGCGCCTGCCTGAGTAGACTTTTCTCGAGAGGGTACTCGAGTTCTAACGACTCTTGTTTTGGATTGATTCCAAAGGGCAAAAGTGTCTGTGCAATGCGCTCAATGATATGCACGCTATTGCGCTCCAGCATCGGCACAAGATAGGTATAGACGTGTGCGTTTGACTTCTCGATCCCGATTGCTTTGCACCTTAGAAGTTGGATGATCAGCGATGATGTTGTTGAAGCATTATCCATGGGGTCAAGAATCACATCGTAGTCTTCACGGCGCAGCGCACGCAACAACGCTAGTATCTTCAACGGCGATTTTTCATACACCCAGCAATGATTCGTGTATTGCTTCAAGCGTGCTGACATAGATGCATTGTGCTGACTGAGCAGAATATCAATCTGCATGGCAGGATAGTGCATTCTCAAAATTCGTAGTAGGGGCAGTGTGATAATTGCGTCGCCGATTTTATCGTGTCGCAGAATTAAGACTTTACTTGTTGGCTCGAAAAGTGAGGTAGGGCTTGTAACACGCACCGTGTTGCGGTGGTGCGTCGCGCACATCAATAGGCGTCGTGATAGCAGTTCAAGCGATTTCAGCCACATTAGGTTACACTAAATTGGACTGTTCAGATTGTTCGAGTGCAAACTGCATTGTGTAGAGGCGCTTGTAGAGACCATCTTGACGCATCAATGACAAGTGATTGCCTTGCTCTTTGATACTTCCTTTATCCAACACAAGGATGGTATCTGCATTTTTGATTGTTGAGAGCCGATGTGCAATCACGAGTGCCGTGCGGTTTGCCATTGCCTTATCAATAGCATCTTGAACGAGTTTTTCAGATTCTTGATCAAGGGCACTTGTAGCTTCATCGAAGATTAGCACGGGTGGGTTTTTGAGCATGACGCGTGCAATTGAAAGACGCTGGCGCTGCCCACCTGAGAGGCGCACGCCTCTATCGCCAATAAAGGTCTCATACTTTTCAGGTAAGTCGGAAATGAAATCGTGTGCATTTGCAATCTTTGCAGCAGTCACAATCTCTTGCTGACTGACTGGACGCGTTGTTCCATACTTAATGTTGTTTGCTACGGTGTCGTTGAAGAGTACGACATCTTGACTAACCACTCCGAAGAGTCGCCGCAGGTCTTGCAGGTCGAATTCTTTGATATTGACGCCATCGATAAGAATAGCGCCTCGTTCGACATCGTAGAAGCGCAAGAGTAAGTCAACAATTGTAGATTTGCCTGACCCTGATTGTCCAATCAGCGCTACGACTTCTCCTTTTCGAATTTCAAATGAGACATCTTTCAGCACATAGTTTTCGCCATAGCGGAACCACACATTTTGGAAGACGATTCCTTTTTCGATCGTTGAGATGCGCCGTGTACCGTTTTTGATAGTTGGTTCTGTGTCGAGAATCTCGAAGAGCTGCGATGCTGCGCTCATTCCTTCTTGGACGCGTGCGCTTGTTTCTGCGATGATTTTAATTGGGCTCATAATTGAGTAGAGACCAAAGGCAAAAAAGACCAGTTCTGCTGAGGTCATCTCACCTGAAAAGACCTGCAAGCCACCGAACCACAGCACACATGCAATAGCAGCAATGCCGAGTGTTTCGTTGATAGGACTCAGTGCACCTCGCAGGCTATAGATTTTCAGAGTTGCCCATCGATATGCATCGGTGAGCGCTGCAAAAGCTTTGGCTTCGATCTGCTCCATCGCACTGGCTTTTACAAGTTTGATGCCGCTAAAGACTTCTTGCAAGCGTGAGTTCATATCGCTTGTACGATCTTGAATTACATCAGCTTGCTCGCGCACGAGTTTGCTCACCAAACGAATCATTGCAAGACTCAAGAGTGAGACTGCAAATGCAAACGCTGTGAGTTTCCAGCTGACAATCAGCAGCACCACAAGATAGCTCATGGCTAAGATGCTGTTGCGAATCAGGTTCATTAAGCTGCCGCTGACTTGAGTTTGAATCAGGTAGATATCGCTGCTGACGCGCTGCATGAGCATTCCAACCCGATGGCGATTGAAATAATCTAAGCCTAACGAGAGCAATTTGCTAAAGACATGATTGCGCAACTTATTTGAGCTTTTGGTCTCGACATAGACCATCAAGCGGTTGTTGAGATAGAGAAAGAAATTTTTGAGCAGGAACGCCACGACAAGAAAGAGGCAGATGTTGCGCAGTGTGCTTTCGCGTGTCGGACCATAAATGAAGGTTTCGAACTTGCGCAGTACGCTTTCTTTGAGTTTGTTGGAATCAATAGCATGCAGCGCGGGCAGTGTCGTATTTGGCGTCGTCTCGTGTTGCGGCGCCGCTGACTGAACAGCAGCAATTTGCTGCGCTGGGTCAAACCTTTCGCTATTGAAGACGGCATCGAGCAGTGGCAAAATCGTATAGATTGAGACCACGCTAAATACAGAGGTCAGCGTGCCAAGCAAGATAGCTAACAAAAGGTGCGATCGGTTCGGCGCAAGATAGCGCAGCACCCGAAGGTAAAGCGTCATTCTTTCTCGTTGGTCTGTTTTGTGGAACTCTTAGAGAATACTCTTTTTGCACTAAGAAAGTTGCATCTTCGCACACACCTCAAATTTTTTGTCCGGGATATTTCACTCGTCGGTGTCGTAATGCCATAATGGTTTTGATAAAACTTTCTTTGATGGCTTTAAGCTCTGCAAAGGTGAGCGGGCACTCTGAAAATTGATCTTCGTCAAGACGTTTGCGAATCACGACATCAATAATTTGCGACACTGTCTCTTCATTTGGTGTAGTCAGTGAGCGTACAGAGGCTTCCACGCCATCAGCCAGCATCACAATTGCAGCCTCACGGCTTTGTGGTTTCGGCCCTGGATAGCGGAAATCGTCAAGGTTGAGTTTATCGTGTGGGAACGCTTTCAAGGCTTTGTCGTAAAAAAAGTGAATCATGGTCGTGCCATGATGCTGTGGAATGAAATCGAGAACACGCTTTGGCAGCTTATAGAGCCGTCCAAGCTCAAGCCCTTGCTTGACGTGCTCACCGATGATGCGTCCACTGGTAATTGCGGTTAGTTCATCGTGCGGGTTGTAGTTGGTTTGATTTTCTGCAAAGTAGCGTGCTTGGGCGATTTTGCCGATGTCGTGAAAATATGCACCCACACGGCAGAGCAGTGCATTTGCACCGATGCAATTTGCTGCTTCTTCGGCTAAGAGACTGACCTGCATGGTGTGCGTGTAGGTACCAGGTGCATTTGCCGCCATCTCACGCAAGAGTGGATGATTGGCATCAGAGAGTTCCAGCAGTGTCAGGTCGGTCGTGATACCAAAGATTTTTTCGACCAGCAAGAGCGCCGGATAGACAAGGAAGCATAGTAGTGAGCTGATTGCTGCAAACTTGAGATCGGTGAGAATTTCCTCGAGACTTGCTAGGCGCGCGAAGTTAAACGCTAAAATTGCAACTGAATAGCCAATAAAGACATAGAGCACTGAGAGTGCAACTTGTGCGCGTTGGCGGATATCACGTGTAAAAAACACGCCCATTCCTCCTGCAAATAGTGTTGCCAGCGCAAATGGAAAATCATTGCCACGAATGGTAGCGGCAAGCAGCGAAATAGTAATTGTTGCAAAAATGCCTGTACGTGAATCAAAAATGATTGTGAAGAGAATTGAAGCCAAACCAATGGGCACGATGTATGGTGAAAGCCACTCGAACTGCACGGAATACCATGCCGCTAAGAGTTCAAGCAGAATGACACTGGTAAGCAAGAGCAGCAAGGAATTATCAAAGAAAATTTGCGGGCGCGAAAAGTAAAGATAGGCAGCAAACAGCGAAGCGATAATCAGCACGATGAGGATTTTGCCGATGTAGAGCCGCAATTCGCCCGTGCGCACTTCACGCTCCGCCTTTGCACGTAGGTACGAATCTAATTTACGCTTTGTCAAATCGGTGATGACTTCACCACGCGACACGACTTTTTCATTTTCACGCACAATGCCATCAGCAATCGGGACTGCACTCTCGGCGCGCATGCGCTCCACAAGTGTCTGCGTGGCATCATAGATGAGGTTCGGCGAGAGAAAGGGAAGACTGAGTTTCAGCGCAAGTTGCACCGTATCACTTTCAGGCTGTGCACGAAAGTACTCAGAGAGTAATTCTGTCATCGTAAGCACCGCTTCGACACTATCGCGCAGCGATTTGAGGCTAAGCACACTTTCTTCACGCCCGTTCGGAGCACGCAGTGCAATGCTCTCAGAAGCAATTTGATGACGCTCTATGCTAAGAATACCATCGGAACGAATAGAAGCGATGTGCAAGGGAAGAATGCGCCGCAAGTCTCCCAAAAGCGTACCTGATTCATTGCGCAGTTTCAGCACGCGTTTATATTCGTTGAGCAAGAGATTTTTTTCAGAGCTGCTCAACGCAAGATTAGAAAACAGGCTATCTGCAGGCAGCATCGTGGTATCGAGCGCATCGGTTTTTTGCGTGCGGTGGCTTTACCGAGTTCCGCCGCTAAGTAGCTTGAGAGTTTATCGAAATATCGATTGAAGTCTTGTGCTGTCGGTTCTTGTTCTTGCTTGCGGAAAACAGGTAAGACACTTTCACGCGCTGCTTTTTTTTCTTGCTCAAATACCTCATCCTTCTTGTAAATTGGAAAAGTGAAGGGTGCAGTTACATCATCTTGTAGCCATGTCGCACCAATTTCATAACTCAGCGAAGAAATTTTATTGCGAGGAAAGAGTGCCGCAACAGCAGCCAGAAATCCGACAAAAATCCCAATGCGAATCGCTTTGCTTTCTCGAAACGATTTTTTGTCAAACGCCATACACCGCCTAAACTTGGCAAAATCTGTTGAAACTAAACTACAAAAATGCAAAACACGCAACGCTCTGCCAAAACGGACATCTGCTTTCAATTTCAAGCGCTCATTGAGCAATGCCTTGCCGACACAGAAACCCCTGTCTCACTTTTTCTCAAAATCGGCAAGCCCTACAGCTGTCTTTTGGAATCTATTGAAGGGCAGGAGCGCGTGGCACGCTTTTCTTATATCGGTCTGGAACCGATTGCACTCTTCAAAGCCAGGCTCTATGGCAAGGAGGAGCTTGTGATTTTCGACAAGAAATTTGCTGCTTTAGCACATCTTCTTGCACCCCAAGCTAAGGCGCCAGAAAAACTCGAACGCCTGCTACAGGCTTTCTCTAACGCCTCCCCGCCACTGCCTTCAAAAATGATCACCTCAGGTGCATTTGGATACATTAGTTACGATGCCGCTGCATTCGTCGAAAAATTACCCGTTCCCCAAAAACTCATCCACTGAATTTACCTGACATCTTCTTTTGCTTTTATGACACGCTGATTGTCTTTGACAATATCACGCGCAAAGTCTATCTCGTTGCCAACTACTTAGACGAAGACGATCGTGCGGAGGCTGAGAAAAATTGCACATGCTCAAAAGCGCTATTGAAGAACCTCTCAACCGTCAGAAAGTCAAACTTAGCACAGAAATACCTGAAGACATCCATGCCAACATCACACGCGAGGATTACTTGAAAAACGTTCAGAAAGCCAAAGACTACATTTTTGCTGGTGATGTCTTTCAAGTGCAACTCTCGCAGCGCCTGGAGCGGCGCTTGCATGCCAAACCCTTTGATGTCTATCGCGCCTTACGCACCATAAACCCTTCTCCATACTTGTACTACTTTGATTTGGATGATGTGAAAATCATTGGCTCTTCACCTGAACTTTTGGTGAGTGTCAGCAACGAACATGGCAAACGCTTCGTCAACACACGACCAATTGCTGGCACACGACCGCGCGGTCAGACACTCGAAGAAGATTATGCGCTTGCGCAAGAATTGCTTGCTGACGAAAAAGAACGTGCTGAACACCTGATGCTCATTGACCTTAGCCGCAATGATGTAGGACGCATCGCTAAAATTGGTTCTGTGCAAGTTACTGAGCAGATGGTTATCGAACGCTATTCACATGTGATGCATATTGTGAGCCATGTGCGCGGCGAATTGCAAGACGACCTTACTGCGTTAGATGCTTTTTGGTCGTGTTTTCCTGCTGGTACGCTTACTGGTGCACCTAAAATTCGAGCAATGGAAATTATCTATGAACTCGAACAAGAAAAACGTGGGTTGTATGGTGGTGCAGTCGGATACATTGATTTTAGTGGCGAGCTCAAAATGGCCATTGCGATTCGCACGATGTTGACACATCAGACAGCACAGGGAAGACGGATATACTTTCAAGCCGCTGCTGGGATAGTGGCAGATTCTCAGCCTGAGCGCGAATATCAAGAAACCCTGAACAAAATGCATGCTGGACTTCGTGCTGTGGATCTGCTCATCTCTCAGCGATAAGTTTGCAAGCCCTTGCAAGTTCTTTGTACTTTGCATGCACTTTGTCGAAGACGCCGCACACGCTTGGGACCTTTTTACTCTTGCTTTTTAAGTTAAAGTATCTAAATTCTATTCCCTCTCTATCTGTTAAAGGGTGAAATTTTCTTTGTGCAACGTTTTGCTCTAAAGACTTGGTTCAACTGTTCAACGAAACTCTTTGATTGCAATGAAACAACGCACTTTTGCAAAGCGCCTTGCCACAGGCGTTGCACTCTCAATGCTGCTCGTATTTAGCTTTGGCTTTATTCGCCCTTCTGACTCTTTTTTCGAAGTGGCAAAGAACATTGAGTTGCTCGGCAAAGTCTACCGTGAAATTGCACTGAACTATGTCGATGAAATCTCTGTCTCCGAATTCATGCGAGCGGGCATTGATGGCATGCTCTCGACGCTCGATCCTTACACAGTGTTCATGGATGAAGAACAATCTGAAGATGTGGAGCAACTTACCACTGGTCGCTATGCTGGCATTGGGGTCTCAATTGGTCCTGACCGAGATGGTAATGTGGTGATTTATTCAATCACGGATGGCTACTCAGCGCAAAAGGCGGGCATGCGTATTGGTGATAAACTCATTAAGGTCAATGGCGTTGATGTACGGCGAAAAGATGTAAGCGATGTACGTGCGCTCATTAAAGGTGAACCGAACACAGAAGTCAAAATTCTTGTGGAGCGTGAGGGTGAGCGTCAGCCTATTGAATTTTCTCTAATTCGCCGAGAAATTCAAATCAAAAACGTACCGTTTGCAGGGCTTATTGATGATGGGACCATTGGCTACATTCGATTAGAGCGATTTAGCGTCAATGCTGCTAATGAAGTTGGAGATGCACTGCGTGCTATTCAAGATTCTGCAAGAGCCAAAGGCAAAGTGCTGCAAGGCGTTTTGCTTGATTTGCGCGGCAATCCGGGTGGCTTGCTTGATGCTGCAGTCAATGTCGCTGGTAAGTTCGTAGAGCAAGGCAGTGTGATTGTTACCACGAAAGGTAGAGATTCACTGCGCGTCAAGCACTACACCTCGAGCACACCACCACAGCTAACCGATGTCCCGCTTGCAGTGCTGATTAACACCAATAGTGCCTCGGCATCGGAGATTGTGGCTGGTGCAATTCAAGATTTGGATAGAGGTGTCATTGTCGGAATGCGCTCATTTGGCAAGGGGCTCGTGCAGACGATTACACGGCTGCCTTACAACACGTCGCTCAAAATTACTACCGCAAAATACTACACCCCTTCTGGTCGATTGATTCAAGAGGTGGATTATTTTCATCGCAACAAACGCGAAGGCAAGCGCACTGTATTTGTCAACGAGCCCGACACCGTGCATAATGCCTTCAAAACCAAAGGTGGTCGTATCGTCTACGATGGCGGCGGAATTGCACCTGACTTGGAAGTACCTGACGAAACCCCCTCTGTCGTAGAAATCGCACTTTACCGAAGTTCGGTCTTCTTCAAGTTTGCTAATCAATATCAAGCTAAGCACCCGACGCTGCCAAAAGACTTCAAAGCTGACGACAAACTCTTTGCTGAGTTTAGAGCCTTTCTTGAAAAAGACAATTTCTCCTACGATTCTGAAGGCGACCGCAAACTTGCTGAACTCATTGATATTGCTTCAAAGTATGACTATCACGAAAGCGTGCGCAAACAAATTAGTGATTTACAGACGGCTATCACTGCAGAAAAAGAAAAAGAACTCTTGCGTCAAAAACCTCGCATCCTTAGCATCTTAGAGCGAGAAATTCTTACTCGATACTATGGCGACCAAGCGGGCTTGATTTCTGCGCTGAAGTCAGACAGACAACTCAAGGCAGCGATTGCTTTGCTAAAAGATCAGAAAAAGTACAACGCCATGTTAGCTGCTGGGCATCAAGTTGGCAGTGCTATCACGACACGCAAAACCAGAACACCGAAGTAACACATGTGCTTGCAGCTTTTTTGTTGAATTTGTAACTCCATGTCTGCAGTCTGGGGAATTGATTTAGGCGGCACAAAGATTGAAGGCGTTGTGTTGCCTCACTCAACGAGCACTGAACCACTTTGCCGTTTGCGTGTGCCGACCGAATCAGCGAAAGGCTACAGGCACATCCTCAACCAAATTGCGCTGCTGGTTGAGCTGATGCAGAGCGCATCAGGGGCTGCCCGTCCTGCACGTATTGGTATCGGCATGCCTGGTGCATTCGACCCGCACATCAATGCTATGAAAAACTGCAACACCACCGTCCTTAATGGTAAAAATCTGCCCAAAGATCTCTCGGAAAAACTTGGCGCAGAGATTCGCATCGCCAACGATGCTAACTGCTTTGCGCTGGCTGAAGCGCGCTTGGGTGCTGCAAAGGGCTATCGCGTCGTCTTCGGCGTGATTATGGGCACAGGTGTAGGCGGTGGTATTGTCATTGATGGCGAAACTTTGAATGGCGCGCAAGGTATCGCCGGTGAGTGGGGACACAACGTGCTCGATGAGCGTGGAGAGATGTGTTATAGTGGCATCAAGGGCTGTGTGGAAAGTTTCATCTCTGGACCTGCTTTGGAAAAATTTTATGCCAAGCAAAGTGGTCGAGCATTAAAGTTGCCTGACATTGTTGCCTTGCATGAAAGTAGCACCGACACACACGCTACTGCCACAGTAAAACGACTTTGCCATTACTTTGGACGAGCGCTTGCCAGCGTGATTAACATCTTAGACCCTGACGCTGTCGTGCTCGGCGGCGGTGTCGGTAATATCAGCGCACTCTATACGGATGGTGTCGCTGAATTGAAAAAATACGTGTTCAATCATCGCTTGGATACTAAAATTTTGAAGCCCGCACTTGGCGATAGTGCGGGCGTCTTCGGTGCTGCCATGCTTGTTGCTGAATCACGTTGACACGATAGCTTAAATGTTGCGCGCGGTGTTAATCACATTCACATTTTTAATAAGTACGGTGGAAGAACCATGCGAGACAGCGTTGCTCTGCGGCGGTTGACCTTTGCCATCATTGAAGGCACCGCCCAGACGATAATCACGCTCATCGCAAATTGCAACACATGAATTCCAAAATTCTTGTGTGTTTGCCTGATACGCCACATCTTTGAGCATGCCGACAATTTTGCCGTTCTTAATCTCAAAAAATAACTGCCCACCAAATTGAAAATTATACCGCTGCTGGTC
>NSLH01000043.1 GCA_002763895.1 [Chlorobium] sp. 445 | reverse complement strand
TTATATGCGCATGCACTTTAGAATTGCTAACAATGCTTTCGCACTCATCCTATTTTTTATTACAGTCATTGGCTTGCAAGTTGGTTTAGGTCAGGAAAAAGTAAGGCTGGTCGGGAAAGTAACTGACAAAGACACTGGTGAAGAGCTAATCGGTGCCAGTGTGACGGTTGTCGGTCTGAATCTCGGTGCGGTAACAAATGTAGATGGAGAGTATTCTTTTTTCTTACCGCCGGGTAAGTATGACATTCGTGTCTCCTATGTGGGCTATCAGACGCTAGTAAAAAATGTAGAAGTAAAAGCTGGGCAAACTAATCGGCAAGATATACAGTTGAAAGTTGAAGCGTCGGTAACTGAAGAAATTGTAGTTGAGGCATCTATTAGCAATGCGACCGATGCGGCGTTGCTGACGCAACAGCGAAAATCGAATGCTGTGTCTGATGCAATTAGTGCAGAGTTTATTAAGAAAACACCAGACAGCGATGCAGGTGAAGCGGCAAAGCGTATTACAGGTGTGTCGTTAGTAGGCGGAAAGTTTGTGTTTGTGCGCGGCTTAGGTGAGCGCTATAACAACACGCAAATCAATGGGGCGAACCTGCCAAGCCCAGAGCCCGAGAAACGCATTGTGCCCTTTGATATCATTCCAGCTAATGTGATTGAAAATATCGTTACCATCAAGACTTTTCTGCCCGATCAGCCTGGTACGTTTGCGGGTGGAACGGTAAAAATTCGAACGAAGGAATTTCCAGATGAATTTACACTAGTGTTAAGTGCTGGTGCGGGGTTCAACCCTAACGCTCATTTTCGCGAAATCCCCAAGTATAGTGGCGGTCGGCTTGACTTCCTCGGCATTGATGACGGGACACGCCGCTTGCCAGACAATTTTCCATCACGCATTGTAACGCCAGCTCAAGAAATTGAAGGAGCACGTCTGCTCAGCAGCGGGGTGTTTTTCCCAACTGACCGAGCGTTTGCCCCGAATCAGAACTATGTTATGACATTTGCTGACCAATTCAACCTTGGTGAACTGCCAATCGGCTATATTTTGAGTTTGAACTATAGCAACGATGTCACCTACCGACGCAAGGCAATCTTCTTTCCAAGTGCTGAGGAAGATGTACCGCAATTTGCATTTGATGAACAGAATTCACTGTTCAATGTCAACTGGGGTGGGATTTTCAATATGAGCTTACGTGTCGATGAAAATAACAAGTTTGGCTTCAAAAATCTCTACAACCGCGTTATGGAGGATGAAACGCTGCTGGCGTTTGGCGTGAAAGCACTCTCAAATGACTCGGTTCGATCCTCTCGCTTGCGTTATGTAGAGCGTTCACTTTTCTCAACACAAATTACTGGTACACACTTTCTAAACTGGCTAGCGCGTACCGAAATTGAATGGTTAGGTGCATATTCAAAAGCTACACGTTTAGAGCCCGATAATCGTGAAACTGCCTACATCAGGGATGCGGTAACCACCATATACAACTTTGACAACAGTGCAGGACGAAACTTGCGATTTTTCTCTGATCTGAGCGATGAAGCCTGGGAAGGCAAGTTAGATTTCACCGTTCCTTTCTTGCAGTGGGATAACTTAAAGTCTAAGATTAAGTTCGGTGGCGCATATAACACAAAACGCAGAAATTTTTCTGCTCGCCGCTTTACCTATCAACTCGGATTAGCTGGAGCACTGGGTGTACAAGGCAAACAGCCAGACGAGCTTTTTACGGCTGAAAATGTGGAAAGGGGACTGTTGCAACTGCAAGAAGCGACACTAGGTGTCGACACTTATTCTGCAAGTGAAGTGGTTTCAGCAGGTTATGTGATGACTGAACTGCCAATTTTCTCGACACTGCGTTTTATTGGCGGCGTGCGCCTCGAACAAAATAAATTAGACTTGAACTCTGTGGATGGGTTGGGCGCAGCAGCCGTGCCTGTGACAGCGGGATTTGATCGACTCAATATCTTGCCATCACTAAATTTGATTTACTCTCCGATTGAGGCAATCAATTTCCGGTTAGCATTCAGTCAAACGATTGCACAGCCTGAGCTTCGAGAATTTGCACCCTTCCGATTCGATGACTACCGTACAAGCACCTTCGGTAACCCATTTCTGCAACAGACACAAATTCAGAATTATGACTTTCGCTTTGAGTGGTATCCGAGAGTTGCAGAATTATTTGCAATAAGTGCTTTCTACAAAGTGCTCGATAAGCCAATTGAACGTGTGCGTCTGGCACGCATCGTAGGGTCTTCGCTTGCCTTAACGGTGATTAACTCGCGCAAAGCGACCAACTTTGGTGCGGAATTTGAAATTCGTAAGCGCTTGGATTGGCTTTATGAGCCACTGAAGAACTTCACTTTCAGCCTCAATGTTGCATTCATTAATTCCCAAATTGAAATTGAAGATACGAAAGTCTTCTTCCCGGCAGGTGCTGCTGGTGCGCGTGGCTCTGAATTGGATATTTCCCGTGATGACTACACGAACCCTACGCGTCCGATGCAAGGGCAATCACCTTTTATTGTCAATGCAAACCTAGCGTATGAAAACTCTGAGATTGGCTTTTCAGCAATTTTGCTCTACAACATTGTCGGGCGTCGCATCAGTGAAGTAGGCGTACGCCAAGGGGCAGGTGCAGGCATCGGCGATCAGAACCAAGATACCTACGAAGAAGCACGTAACCAGCTCGATCTTTCGATAGCTCAGCGCCTCTTCAAAAACTTCTCTCTCAAACTCAACCTTCGCAATATCCTTGACGATCGTTTTCTCTTCACGGTAGGTAAAAAGGAAGCTGAACGCTACCGAACGGGTCAAGCTATTTCTCTAACCTTATCATACAGTCCCTAAATTTTCTTTAACCTAAACGTAACAGACATGCAGAAAGCAATAAAGCATATAGTTTTTACTGCGCTGGTCGTATCTATCTCTTTCAGTAATGGATTGGGACAGATCCCAAACATCAATCGTCCTATTGTTACGATCGGTGGTAACATCTCAGGGGATAGAACACTGTTCAGAGATACTGTCTACTTGATTGTGGGATTCACAACCGTTCCCGCTGGCGTAACACTGACCATCCAGCCGGGCACGATTCTCCTTTCTGACTTTGAATCGAAAGGTTCACTGCTGACAGAACGCGGTCGTGATGGCAGCACAGCCGCGCCGGGCTCACCGCGCCGTAGTGGCAGAATTATTGCTGACGGTACAGCACAGCAGCCGATCATTTTTACCTCTGAGCGTCCAAACGGTCAGAAGCGAAGAGGTGATGGTGGCGGAATCGTGCTCAATGGCTTGGCACCAAACAACGGCCCAGGCGGAATCCTCGTCGGTGAAGGTAACTCAGGTGTTCACGGTGGAAATAGCCCAGGTGACACCAGCGGGGTCTTCCGCTATGTTCGAGTAGAGTTTGGAGGAACAAAAATTACACCCGACAATGAGATCAATGGATGGACCTTTAACAGCACAGGTGCTGGCACTGTGTGTGAATATCTTCAAGCGCACTATATCGCTGACGATGGCTTTGAGTGGTTCGGCGGAACAGTAGATGGCAAATATCTGGTTGCCACAGGCGTCGACGACGATATGTTCGACATGGATAACTCCTACTGCGGTCGCCTCCAGTTCCTAGTAGGTGTCGAAGATCGTACTCTGGCTAACCGTGGTTATGAAATCGATAACGATAATGCAGGATCAAATGCCCGCTCCACACTGGGGGTCTTGACAAGTCCAACAGTATACAACGCGACCCTCATCGGCGCAGGTGTGGCGCGTGCAGCCGATGACAACAACGATGGAATCTATGTGCGTCGCAATGCCCAAGGACGTTTCTGGAATCATATCGTAGCAAACTTCGGCGGCTTTGGCTTCGTAGTTGACGGTTCTGCCTCTCGCACAAATTTCGATCGTGACTCACTCTTTGTGCGCAACTCTATTATGTTCAACCGAGGATTACTGCCCTTGAGAGGTAGCACCACAAAAGTCGACTCGCTTATAGTGTGGGGCGCCTTCCGTGGCGGCTCACCTGTAGCCTATGACACTGCTGGATTTTATGCTAAAGCAAGTGGATGGAATATCCGAACAGTGAATCCTCAATTGGTCGGCTTAACAAGTGCGATTCTCAATGGTACAGCCAATCCAATCAATGGTCAGCCCATTGACCTGCGGCCACAAGCTGGTTCACCAGCCCTAACAGGTGCAGCCGCACCCGTCAACTTTACACGCTTCCCCGGTGATAGACAAAACTTCTTTGATCTTGTCAACTTTATTGGCGCATTTGATGCAACCAACAACTGGACAGCTGGCTGGACTGTCTGGTCGACAAATTCAACAACCTTCAATCTGACTTCACGCGTCATTGAAGAGCGCGCGCTAGAAGCTCGTCCCACAAACTTTGAGTTGTCGCAAAACTATCCTAACCCATTCAACCCGACAACGAACATTCGCTTCAGCTTGCCAACGTCACAGGTGGTTACACTGAAAATCTATGATGTAACAGGTCGCGAAGTTGCTACGCTAATCAATGGTGAGCGTCGTGCTGCTGGGGTCTATCAGCTGACCTATGATGCATCAAATCTTGCTAGCGGAACATATCTATATCGTTTGCAAGCCGGTTCATTTGTAGAAACCAAGAAAATGACCTTGGTGAAGTAAAACGCAATGGCGTACAATATCTGCCATTCTGATATTGCAAATTTCAAAGCGCAGCTGAATAACGGCTGCGCTTTTTTAATTTTCACGAAAAAAAAATAGCATGAAGAGCCGTTTTCTTGTCTGGATTTTTATTCTCAGCGGGCTTGTGTTAGCCTGTCAAAGAGCAGAAAAAAACGAGAGCCAAGCCGATACTATTGATCCAAAGCGGTTGCCAATTTCACACGATATGCCACAACTGCCTAAGCCCTATCCCTATCCCGAGCCGCTGCCCGATAGCGTCAAGCAGCGACAACTTGCTTACAGTGCACGAACACCAGAAGAACTCATTGATATGGTGCTTGAAGCATTGGCAAAAAAAGACACAACGACACTGAAAAATTTGATGATTAATGAATATGAGTTTCGCAATTGGCTCTGGCCCGAGTTCCCTGCAAGTCTACCAATCATGAATATCTCACCTGATTTTGCGTGGCAGAACTTATTGCAAAACGCTGAGAAAGGATTGCGACTCGCACTCGAAAAATATGGCGGAAAAAAATTCGCCTATGTCTCACATCGTTTTCTCAAAGGGCAGGACTATTACCAAACCTTCGTTGTGCATACACAAACGCGTGTCACGGTAGCTGATTCATTAGGGCGACAGCGCGAGATGAAGGAGCTGGGGTCGTTTGTAGAAATGAATGGACGCTATAAACTGATGAGCTATCGGGATAGAGACTAATAATGCGAAGTTGTTAGGGCGCAAAGCCAAGCTCGATAGCTTTGCTGGTAAGTTTCAAAATCTCGGTGGGGAAAATCCCTAAAAGCACAATTGCAAGCGCCACAAGTGCGAGAGTTAGCGCAGAGCCTGATGTGCGCAAGTTCAGGGGCTGGTCAGGCTCACGCATGAACATGGAGACCATCACGCGAAGGTAGTAATACGCCGAGATTGCACTGGCTAGCACACCAATGAGTGCAAGCCATGTCATGCCGGCACTAATTGCAGCCGCAAAGACCTTATACTTTCCAATAAATCCAGCCAGTGGTGGCAAACCTGCTAAACTAAGCATGAAAATTGCCATAACGCCTGCCAGTAAGGGCGACTTTTTGAAGACGCCCGCGTAGTCGCTATACGATGTGCCTAAGCCTTCAGCTTCAAGCAAGGCTACGACACTGAATGCGCCGATATTCATGAGCGTATAGACCAGCGTGTAGTAAATAACCGCGCTAAAGCCTTCTGCACCGCCAGCAGCAATGCCGACCAGCATATACCCTGCATGCGCAATTGAAGAATACGCAAGCATGCGCTTGAGTTCCTCTTGTACAAGCGCAGCGACATTGCCCACAATCATAGATGCAACGGCGATGATGGCAACAGCTGATGACCAATTCAAATTGCCTTGTAACTGTGCAGCAAAGTTGCTAGCAACACTAATAATAGCAGCAAATGCCGCAGCTTTTGCTCCTGTGGACATAAACGCAGCTGCTGGCGTTGGCGCACCTTGATAGACATCTGGTGTCCATTGATGAAAAGGCACTGCAGAGATCTTGAAGAAAAGTCCAATCATCAAAAGTGATAGTCCTATCCAGAACAGTGGGGAAGTACCCCGCAGTTGCAAGACTTCTGTGATTCGATGCAAAGCAAGTTCTCCTGTTGCACCGTAAATGAGCGCAATACCGTAGAGAAAAAATCCAGAGGCAAACGAGCCGAGCAGAAAATATTTCATTGCTGCTTCGTTGGAGCGTCTGTCACGCCGCATTAACCCTGCTAAAATGTAAAGGGCAATCGACATTGTCTCTAGTCCAATAAAAAGTACAGCCATATTCGCTGCACTTGCCATCAGCATCATCCCTAAAATGGAAATGAACATCATTACATAATACTCGCCGAACCAAATGCGCTCCTCTTCAAGGTAACGGTCTGAAATGAGTGTAACGATAGCGCCCGAGAGCAGAAACACAAAATTTGCAAAATGTGAAATCGTGCTGGCGCGAACCATTTCGCTGAATGCAAACCCTTGCTCACTAAACACATAAACTGTGGAGGCAGCGACAACTGCAAAACCAACAAGCGAAAGATACTTTGTGATGATATGCCGTTGAAGCAGCGCCTCAATGACAATGAGCAGCACTACCCAAAGTGTGGTGGTAAGAATGGGCAGAGAAAGCAAGAAATCGTGTAGCATTGACAAAAGCGCGTTGAGTGATAGAAGAACTAATTGCCTTAAAATCTTTGTGTGCGCTCGGCTTGTTTGGGCATGGCTTTGAGATGCTCAATGGTTGCACGCGATGAAGACGCGGAAAACTTGAGCACACTGTTTGGCATCAGTCCAAGCCAAAGCATCGCAAGAATCATCGTTGTGGCAATTACTGCTTCACGCAGGTTGAAGTCTCGCAGTTGGCTCAGCGCTTGACGCATCTCTCCAAAGAAAAGGCGCTGTGTGAGAGGCAGCATGTAGACAACAGCAAGAATGACGCCAATGGCTGAAAGTGAAGCATACAGACCTGTGCCTAATGCCTGCGACTTAAATGCCCCGATGAGAATCAAAAACTCACCAACAAATCCTGACAAGCCAGGTAAGCCAACAGAAGCCATGGCAGCGACAAGAAATGCGGAAGCAGCCAGTGGCATAGTCTTCTTCAAGCCGCCGTAGTCGTGCATATCTTTCGAGCCGTAGTCCTGCTCAAGTTTAGCGACAATAAGGAAAAGCAATCCTGTGCTAAGACCACTGCCGAGCATGTACAAAATCACGCCTTGCAGCGATTCTTCACTGAAAGCAAAAATGCCCAGAATCAAAAAGCCTAAGTGGCTAACGGACGAAAATGCTAGAAGGCGCTTCATCTGACGCTGTGCAGCGGCAACTGATGCGCCATAGAGCACCGTAATCACAGCCAGCACACCAATCAAGGGCGCATAGGACAAAGAGGCTTCAGGAAAAAGCATGAGGTTGAACCGCACCAGCGCATAAGGTGCCATTTTGAGCAAGACCCCTGTGAGCACTGCGCCCGTTGGCGATTCCGAATACACATCTGCCGCCCAAGTGTGCAGCGGAAAAAGCGGCGACTTAACAAAGAAACTCAAGCCAAAGATCCAAAAGAGAATTTGCTCAACATCGAAGGGCAAACGCAAAGCAAGCAATTTCTGGTAGTCGGTCGTAAAAATTCCACCATTGACTTCGCGACCCATGTATCCAACATAGATAACTCCAACAAGCATCACGAGAGAGGCAGTGAGCATGTAGAGCACAAACTTTGTAGCCGCTTCTGCGCGACGCGCTCCGCCCCACATCCCAATCAGGAAGTACATTGGAATGAGCATCGCTTCCCAAAAAATGTAGTAAAGAAAAAGGTCGGTGGCAGCAAAAATGCCAAGAATGCAGGTCTCCAGCATCAAGAGAAAGAAAAAGTATTCGCACACTGATTTTTCTACTGACCACGATGCCAGAGCACCCAGCATGAACATGAAAGTTGCAAACACAAAGAGTGCAAGAGAAAGACCATCGAGTGCAACACTGTATTTGATGTCGGCAGAACTGCCGAGCCACTGCTCGAGTGCCACATGCTGAAATTGAAACCCAGCCTCTGCATTGAAGTTCAAAGCAAGAAAGAGTCCTAGCCCGAAAGTAACAAGGGTAACGAGCACAGCATACAATTTTGCGAATCTCTCAGCACGAGCAAAGGCAAAAAGCAAAAACGAAGCAAGGAAGGGTAAGAAAATCGTGATGGTAAGAATCATACTGCTTTGGCTTTTTGAGGACGCGCTCAGTTACAAAAGCATATCAAGATACGAAAAAATTGCAAAGAGTTGAGCAGCGGCGACTACTCTGCGTCGTTCTTTGGTAAGTCGAGTTTGATGTGCAATTCACGGAGCTGTTTTTCTGAGACAGGTGAAGGTGCGCCGGTCATCAAGTCTTGGGCTTTTTGGTTCATGGGGAAGGCAATCACTTCGCGGATATTATGTTCATCACGGTAGAGCATCACGATTCGATCAATGCCGGGCGCAATACCGCCGTGTGGCGGTGCACCATGCTCAAAGGCGCGAATCATATGACCAAACTTTTCGTCGACTTCTTCTTTCGTGTATCCAGCAATCTCGAAGGCTTTGTACATAATCTCTGGCTTATGATTGCGAATTGCCCCACTAGAAAGCTCAATGCCGTTGCAAACAATATCGTATTGATAGGCAATCACTTCAAGCGGATCTTTTGTCAGCAGGGCCTCTAAGCCACCTTGTGGCATCGAGAAGGGATTATGTGAGAAGTCAATTTTCTTTTGCTCCTCGTTGTATTCGAACATGGGAAAGTCCACAATCCAGCAATAGGCAAGCAAATCTTTGTCGAGCGGATAATTCTTGCCAAAGTAATTTCGAATAGCGCCCATGGCTTTGCAAGTCTTTTCCCATGCGCCGGCGGCAAAGAAAACTACATCGCCTGTTTCAAGCTGCAAGCGTTCAACCAAGCGTGCTTTTTCAGTCTCAGAGAGAAATTTGTAAATTGGACTTTGCACTTCATTCTCGCGATAGCGAATGTAAGCCAGCCCGGGTAAGCCAAGCTCGGTTTTGGCGTAGTCTTCAGCTTTATCGTAGAATAGACGCGGTTCATTGGCTTTGCCTTTGAGCACGAGCGCTTTGATGCACTTGCCTTTGCTGGTGTTCTGTGCGAAGACTTTGAACGATGAGCCAACAAAGATATCCGTAACATCTTCAATGACGAGGGGGTTTCTAAGGTCGGGCTTGTCAGAGCCGTAGCGGTTCATGGCATCAAGGTACTTAATGCGCGGAAAGGGCAGTTGCATGATACGCTTGTGCGAGAGCGTCTTGGTAAGGTGGTCGAAAAGCCCTTCGAGCACTTCGAAGAGTTCATCTTGCGTGATGAAAGACATTTCCATATCGAGCTGATAGAACTCACCGGGGCTGCGATCAGCGCGCGCATCTTCATCGCGAAAGCAAGGCGCAATTTGAAAGTATTTGTCGAATCCCGCGACCATCAAAAGTTGTTTGAACTGCTGCGGAGCCTGTGGCAGCGCATAAAACTTGCCCGGATGCAATCGGCTCGGTACAAGATAATCGCGTGCGCCTTCAGGGGAGCTGCAGGTGAGAATCGGTGTCTGAATTTCATTGAAGCCTAAGCCCACGAGATATTTGCGAATCTCAAAAATCATCTTTGAGCGATAAAGAATATTCTCGTGCAGATGCTTATGCCTTAAGTCAAGAAAGCGGTATTTGAGGCGCAAGTCTTCCGACGTCGGAACCTCGTCAGCAATAGGAAAGGGCATAGGCGCAGCAGCATTTTCAACCGTCAGCGCACTGACGCGTAACTCAATTTCACCTGTGGGCAAATGCTCGTTGATGGTGTCTTCTGCACGCGGCACGACCTTACCTTGCACCGTAATCACAGACTCCACACGCAGATGTTCAATCTGATGAAAAATCTCGGCATAATCGGGCTCGAAGACAAGCTGACAGATGCCCGTGTGATCGCGTAAATCCACGAAAATCAGTCCACCATGATCGCGTTTGCGGTGAATCCAGCCAGCAAGTTTGACTTCCTCTGAGATATGCTCGCGGCGAAGCATGCCGCAAAAGTGTGTGCGATAAGTCATTTTAGATAAGCGCTAAAAAAGATAGAAACATAAATATAGCCAATCTGACGCAATCCGACATAGCAAAGTATGCGTGCATGTAAAGCGGTGCAAACGCAGCAAACACTCTACACTTCCACTAAGCCATTGAACCGTCATCGCCTTTGAGGCTCGCTTAGGGTACATGCGGCACATCGCGTTTGAAGAAGACATAGCCGCCGCTGCGTTTGATGACCTTCAGTTCGGGAAATTGTTCATACCAAGCTGCACCGTCAAGTTTGGCTACAAAATACGCGGGCTTTGTGATAGGACCCGTTGCAAGCCACTCATGGTCAAGATTGCTAGGGCATTGCTGCGGACGAAAGCGCGCATAAAAATAAGGCGCATAACTTTTGTAGCCCGTAACGATATAGCAATCTTCATCTTGAAGGGATTTGTAAAAAGCAATTGGTTCGGCTTGGATGTAGGCTTCCACTTTGGGCGCAATGAAAAGTGTAAAAAGATGCAATGTCAGTCCTGTGGAAAAAAACAGCATGCCAAACCCAAGCTCAAACTTCTTTTGCCAAAGCAAGACCGTGCTTAGCACTACAAAAAGAAAATAAAATGCCCCAATAAGCCATTCGTAGCTACGCCATTCAACAGGCGATTGCAGCACGGCTCTGATGAGCTCATCTTTCACAAAAGGTAAAATGCGCTCTACATAAATCAGTGCAAGAGGAAAGAGCGTGAGCAAAAGTGCCACCAGTGCCCCAAACCCAGCGCAAGCTAAACGTGCCAGTTTGCCCCAAGATGCTGCACCTAAAAGAATTCGATGAATTTCGCGCGCAGCAAAGAAAGTAATCGGAAAATAGCAGAGCGAGGAGTAGTGGGCGATTTTCGTTGTCGAGATGGAAAAGATCGTAAGCACAACACCAAACACAATTGCCATAAGCAGGGCAAATGCGGACTGTACCTCACTGTCAGCAAACGAAGAGGAACGACGCAATGCCCCTAAGGCAATGAAAGAAGCAGGAAAGACACCGAACAGCAAGACCACAACATGGTAGTAGAACGGCTGACCATGTCCAGCTACAGGTTCGCGGAAAAGACCGATTTGATAACGGATAAAGGAGTCGAGAAACCACCAGCCATTGCGCAGTGTCTCCACACCATACCACAGCGCGGAGACCAGCAACGCCACCACACCAAAGAAGATGCCATCGCAGAGTGTCAAGACCCAGCGCCGCCGGCGATAAAAAAAGAACAAGCGTGTAGATGACGCCTGAAAGTGCAGATACAAGCAGGGCAACAGGACCCTTTGTCATGATGCCAAGCCCGATACAGGCGCCAGAGAGCAGAATAAATTGGACTCGTGCCGAGAGACGGGTATCAGCAGACAGCTGTGAGGCGCAAAAAAACAATACACACCAAGAAAGATGAAAAGATTGAATACAGGGTCAATGATAGCAGTCTTGAAATAAAAATGTGGCAAGAATGAGCCGAAGTAACTGAGCGACCAAAAAAGACCGAATCGTTCATCGTAAAGCTGTGTGCCTATACGGAACAGCAGCAGCAGCGTGATGATGCCGCAAAGAGCATTAGGCAAACGCGCAGCAAATTCACTTACACCGAAAACATGCATGGAGAGCGCTTGCAGCCAAATAAAAAGCGGCGGTTTTTCCCAAAAAGGTTCAAAGTTGATTTGCACGCGTGCATAGTTGCCAGTAACAAGCATCTCGCGTGCAGATTCAGCAAAGTTGATTTCGTCCCAATCAAAAAGATGGACGGCACCGAGAAAAGGCACAAAGAAAAGAAAGGCAACAGTGCCAATGATGAGGCTATATCGCCATGTGAGTGCGGCAGACAAAGTGCGAGTTGTGGTCATTGAAAATCAATACCGTGAAAGTTTGTTGTAAAATCCATCGCTTAAAAATTGCTAAAACGGTATCTTTGTAATTCATTAAAATTTCAAACTCAGCTATGGCTTGAATGAGCGACGCTTTGTCATCTCTGCCCTTAACCGAGAAAACGCTCACCGAGAGAATTTTGCAAGGCGACAAGCGCGCACTTGCGCGCATGCTGACGCGCGTGGAAAATAGCGAACCTGCCGCAGAATCCATTCTCTCCGAGCTCTATGCGAAGGTTGGTAGAGCCTACCGCATTGGCATCACAGGACCGCCCGGCGCTGGCAAAAGCACCCTGACAAACAAACTCACGCGCCAGTTGCGTCTCAGCGGTGAAAAAGTCGCTGTAATTGCCGTCGATCCAACTAGCCCCTTCACCGGTGGGGCACTGCTGGGCGATAGAGTGCGAATGAGTGAAGTGATGCTCGATGAAGGCGTCTTTATTCGCTCTATGGCAACACGTGGCAGTCTGGGCGGACTGGCACGAAAAGCCACGGAAGTTGCCGACGTGCTCGATGCCGCTGGCTACAACTTCATCATTTTTGAAACCGTGGGTGTCGGACAATCCGAGCTCGATGTCGTAAGTGCCGCCGATACAACCGTCGTGGCACTCGTGCCTGAATCTGGCGACGCTATTCAAGCCATGAAAGCCGGGCTTATGGAAATCGGCGATATCTTCGTGATGAACAAAGCCGACCATCAAGATGCAGATAAAGCAGTACAAGCGCTTTCAGCAAGTTTAGAATTGCGCCCACACTCGGCAGAGTCGTGGCTGCCAAAAGTGGTCAAGACGGTCGCCACAATGGGCAAAGGCATCACGGAGCTCTATGAAGCAATCAAGGCACATCGCGCGTTTCTGGAAAAAAACGCACAGCTGGCGCAAAAACGCAGGCAGCGACAGCAAAATTTTGTACGCCGCATCGTCGAAGAAAAATGGCGCCACGCCTTCTGGACAGAAGCGCGCATAGAAGAACTGCACCAACGACTGGCACAGCACGACTCGCCTTACCGTATCGCAGAGGACTTGTTGCGCAATCAGAATCATTTGCAAAATCCATAACCTTGTGCCACTTTGCTATGAATTTCGACCAAATCGACTGTATAGCATAGGCAGCGCATGCCGAAAAAAATGCGGTAAAACTTAGTTTTATTCAGAATTCTATACGCCACCAATTTTGAAGTAAGGAGGGTGCGATGGGGTTAGGAACTTGGATAAAAGGCATTGCATCGGCACTTTCAACTGCAGGCGCCGCCGCAAGAGCCGTGGCAAAGCATATCTCAGCACAAGCCGATGTGGTCATCCCAGAAAAAGTCTGCAACCTTTTCCTCGAAGCCATTACAAAGCGCGATAGCCCAATTCAAAAACCGCATCTTGTCATTCACGACAAGTGGTTTGAACTCAAATTCTTCCACGTGCAGCCGTTTGGACCGTCGCTCTTTTGTGTCTTGCCACTGCATATCTCTGAACTCATTATCAATTCCGAATATCACTACGCCGTCGTTGAGCGCGCTGGCAAACTCTCTATCATTTCAGGAAATGTCTGGCAAAGTCTCCCAAATAAACTCTGGCAAGCCTATCTCAATACCAAGCGCGGTGAAAAAAAAGTCTTGCAAGCTATCGCAAAAAGTGTCGAGCATGTCGACTTTCTACCCGCCTTCCGCATGTGTGGCGGCGAAGTGCGCCCAGCCTCACTGCGCTTCAATTTGACCGACGTGCTTAAACAAAATCGAGTGACCGCCTTGCTCATGGAGCATGGTATTACAGACATCATCGGCATCTCGTCTTTAAACGAAGAAGAAGGTCAGTTCGTCTTGAGCCTGCGCCTCGGTAGCCGTGTCGTCGACACCCCTAAAAAAAGTGCCGTGATGTTCAGAAATACCTAAACGCTGCATCTCGCACAAGTCTAAACCTCTAAGCCGACAAACAAAAAAGGCGTCCTGAGCAAGACGCCTCTTGATTTTCAAGCTGTGCAAGACCTTACTTGACCAGCATCATCTTCATGGTGCGTGTAAAGTTGCCAGATTGCAAGCGATAAATATACATCCCGCTGGCTGTAAGGTTGCTAGCGTTGAAGGTGACTTGATACTCGCCCGGCTGCTGCACTTGATTGACCAGCGTAGCAACCTCACGACCTAAGAGATCATAGACTTTGAGCGAAACAAGCCCTGCTGAGCGAATCGAATACTTGATGTTCGTCGTCGGGTTGAACGGATTAGGATAGTTTTGCTCTAAGTTGTACTCAAACACGGGTGGCGTAATCAGCTCACGTACTTCTACCACAACACGCGGCGCATAGTCATGAATCGTGCCGTCAAAATCTACAGAGCGCAGGCGATAAGTGTAAGTCTTGCCCATCTCCACATTAGCATCAAGAAAAGCATAAGTTGAAGCCGAACTTGTCGTGCCCTTGCCACGCAAAGCTGGTGAAAACTGATACGACGCAATCGCCACATCATCGCGCATCAAAATAAAGCCTGCATTGTTTCGCTCAGATGCTGTGCTCCAACTCAAAGACACCCCTTGCGCCGTCGGCGTGCCACGAAAACTCGTAAGCTCCACAGGCAACGGATTGTCGCTCGGATCGCTGCCAATACTAAACTCCGAAAAACCACTCATGCCCGTGTAAATAATACTAACCGTACCGCCCGAGAAATTCACTGAAGCAAGTGTACCATTAAATATCCATGGACTACTGCTAGTGCTGCGCTTGACAATGCGAAGCGCGGAAGGGTTCAACACCCCAGACACATTATCGGCAACCAAAGTGAGCGTGTAAAATCCGCCACCGAGACCAGCACCCTCGTTGAGCGTCCAATAAAACGGTGCAGTAACACCAATAGGAGAAACAAAAGAAAAATCTTCAGAAGGAGCATTGCCCTCGGTTGAAAAGCCAGTGAGCGTCCCAGAAGAGGACGGCGCATTCGTGTAACTGACAATCGCATAGCGCCGGCTCGTAGGAGTTCCAAGCGGAAAAACTTTATCGGCTACCACCGTGCTGACATTGTGAATAAAATTTCCACCATATACTCTGCCGACATCGGAAGGAGAAGGTGACCCCGTGCCCGGATATACAAGCCCAGTAGCATTCATTGTAATACTCCCACCATTCAGATCAATCGCATGGTCATTAAGTTGCAAAGTGCTAACGACCGTGATATCTGCACCC
>NSLH01000042.1 GCA_002763895.1 [Chlorobium] sp. 445 | reverse complement strand
AGACACCATCCAGCGATTTGATGGGGTAAATTACAATGCGCTCTAAGATGGGCATCAGACCAGCAGAAAATCAATTGTACGGCGTTTGGTGTCAACGGACTGAACTTTAATTCTCACGGTTTGCCCAAGTTGATAGCGTCGGTGTGTGCGTTTGCCGACAAGCGAATACGTGCGTTCATCAAACTCGTAGTAATCGTCAGTCATATTTTTGATATGCACCAAGCCTTCGACACCCATATCATTAAG
The DNA here is from genome assembly GCA_002763895.1 of [Chlorobium] sp. 445. Lineage (NCBI taxonomy): Bacteria > Pseudomonadati > Chlorobiota > Chlorobiia > Chlorobiales > Chloroherpetonaceae > [Chlorobium] sp. 445. The sequence goes on along the minus strand of NSLH01000042.1, from coordinate 15,799 downwards.
CCGCACATAGATACCAAAATCTGTAACACCTGAAATTACGCCTGAATAGATGTTGCCGATATGGTCGGAGATGTATTCGACCTGTTTGAGTTTGATAGAGTCGCGTTCAGCTTCAGTGGCGTTGCGTTCTTGTTCGCTGGCATGCTCACAAATAGCGGGAATCAGAGCGCTAAGTTTTCGCAGACGCGGTTTAGGCAGTTTGCGCCGTTGCTTGCGCAGTGTCTCGTATTCGTAGAGCAAGCGATGTGTGATAAGGTCTGGATAGCGCCGAATTGGCGATGTAAAATGTGTGTAGAACTCAAAGCCAAGACCGTAATGTCCAATGTTCTTCGGCGAATAAACAGCTTTCGCCATGCAGCGCAGTGCAATTTCCGAGACCATATATTCTACTGATGTGCCTTTGACATCATGCAGCAACTTGCGCAAGGCTTGAGAGGTTGCCGTTTCGCTGTTGAAGGCATTTTTTTTGAGTTCCAACTGATAGCCTAAGCGTTTGACAAATGCGGCTAAGGTTCGAATTTTTTCGGGATTCGGTGCGTCATGTACACGATAGACACTTGGATAGCCTAATTCTTCAGTCTGAAAATGTTCTGCAATGTGCTTTGCTACGGTGCGATTAGCAAGCAGCATAAATTCTTCAATGAGGCGATGACTCTCCAATCGGACTTTGCGAATGACTTCAATAGGCTTGCCCGTCTCATCGAGTTTGAACTTAACTTCTTCGGTATCAAAATCAATTGAGCCATTAGCAAAGCGCTCTTTGCTGAGAATTTTACTGAGCCTGTGCAAAGCATGAATCTGCTCGTAGAATTCACCTCTGCCCGACTCAATGATGGCTTGAACATCTTCGTAAGTAAATCGCCGCCGTGAATGAATCACAGTTTTCGCAATGTGGTAGTCTAAGACTTTGCCATAGCTTGTCATGGTAAAAAAAACAGAGTATGCCAGTCTATCGACATGTGGGTTCAGGCTACAGATGTTCTCCGAAAGATTGGATGGCAACATCGGAATGACACGGTCGACAAGATAGACCGATGTGGAGCGTCGCTGTGCTTCTTCATCTAACTTACTGCCTTCACGCACATAGTGCGAGACATCTGCAATATGCACGCCGACGCAATAATTGCCATCATCTTGCAGCTCGATTGAGAGTGCGTCATCGAAATCTTTGGCGTCGAAGGGATCGATGGTGAAGACAATTTTATCACGATAGTCAATGCGCTCTGCAAGGTCTTCATCGGTGATAGCGTCACTGATTTTGTTAGCTTCGGCAAGTACACTTTTGGGAAATGTGGCATCAATGCCCAGTGAGCGCGCAATTGCTGTAACTTCTACGGCAGACTCTCCTGCCTTGCCAAGCACTTCGAGGACTTTGGCGCTCATTGCGCCGTCTTCTTCGAACTTCAATTTGCCGACAACGACTTTTTCACCATCGCGGGCATTTTTGGCATCTTTGAGCGAGACAAAAATTTCTGGTAAGATGCGATTGCTATCGGGAATAAATTGAAACAGTTTATTGCGGCGTTTGAGGATACCGACCAGTTCTGTACGCGTGCGCTCAAGCACCTCAAGGAGTTTTCCTTCGAAGCGGCGGGAAAACGACTCACGGTCGGCGCGCACTTCGAGCGGTGCCATGGTTACACGCACTTTGACCAGATCACCGTCTAAGACCTCACGCAGTTCGTTTGCAGGCAGGAAAATTTCATCCTCATAATTCGGGACGCTGACAAGACCGTATCCATTTGGGTGCGTTTTCAGTGTGCTTCGTAGACTTCGCCTACTTTGAAGCGCTGTTTTGCAGGGGGCACAAACGGGGCGACTGTTGTCTCAGCACTCAGCGCCAGTTCTTCACGCACGCGAATGACCTCGGTCAGCGGTGTTGCACTTTTGGCAAGTGTGTAGCAGCGGTCAGCATCTTTGTCGAGAGCGCCTTCCTCGTGCAGTTTGTGCAAGACATACCAGAAGCCCGGCAGGTCATCATCGGATGAGTAGCCCAATTTGGCGGCAAGATCACGCGAGCGGAAGGCTTTTCCTTCATTTTCAGAAAGAAAGTTCAGGATTTCTGCTGCGATGGTCTTCTCACCTTGCCGGATGAGGAAATCTTTCACACGCTTGACATCATCAGGTCGAGGGCGCGTGGGGCCTTTGTCGTGGTGTTTTTTGTGTTGCTTGCGCTTTTTAGCCATAGTTCACCTCACGGCTTGAAATCCTCAATGCTGAGTTTGCGCTGACACTGCGCAATATCTTGGGCGTCATTGCTGGCGATGATTAAAATGATGTTGGGACGACACTGTTGAAGATAATTCCATAATTGCGCAATACCGCTTTGGTCAAGCGTTGCTGTTGGCTCGTCAAGTAAGCAAATGTGAGGTGCGGCAGCAAAGGCTTGAACAAATCGCAGTCGCTGCATCATCCCTGAGGAGTAGGTGCGAACAAGTTTTTGGCGAGAGGCGGTTATAGCAAAGTGCTCAAAGAGCCACTCAATTTGTTTTGTGTTGGGTGTAAGACCTTTGGCGCGAAGCGAGAAGAGCACGTTTTCTAGTCCTGTTAGCTCATCATAGAATTGCACATACGGCGCAACAAAGCCAATGTAACGGATTTGTTCGTTTTTTCAAGTCTCTTGCCGTTTTGTGTGTAGGTCACCTGCCCTTGAGTTGGCACTGCAACCCCTGCAAGCAGTCGCATCAAGGTAGATTTGCCGCTGCCATTTGCACCTTGAATTGCCAGACTTTCCCCTGAACGGACTTCAAAGGAAAGACGCTCGAAGACACACTGCCTATCGTAGCGCTTTTGAAGATTTTCTGCGTGTAGCACCATTGACAGATATTCGTGATGCAAATTACGCACGAAATTAAGCGTTGTGAAATCTTGGCGTATATTTGCGGCTAAAATTCCGCGCATGACCTTTGGATTAAGCATCAACACTTTACGTGCCGACGCACTTAGCGTCTCTGAATCACTCATTCAGTGGTTCAAAGAGCGGCAGATTGATTTTGTTGTAGAAAAAAATGCTGCAAAAATTTTAGGTGAAAAACGCCGCTCAAGTCTTGAATTGCTCAGTAAAAAAAGTGACATTTTGCTCTCGCTCGGTGGCGATGGCACACTGCTGCGTCTGGCACGCTATGCTGATAGCAAGCCGATTCTTGGCGTTAATCTGGGTCGACTGGGCTTTCTTGCTGAATTTACCGTCGAGGAAATGTATCCTGCTATTGAGCGTGTGCTCAAAAAAAATTTCTCGCTCGAGACACGCACACAACTTGAGGCTACAGTCAAAATTGGCAAGAAAAAAAAAGATCTTGCGTGCCCTGAACGACGTCATTCTTGAGCGTGGTAGCTATCCGCGTGTGCCGACCATTTCCATGCGCATTGATGGGCATCTGGTCAGCGATTATCGCGCCGATGGCTTAATTGTCTCCACCTCAACGGGGTCGACGGCTTATTCTATGTCAGCAGGCGGTCCTATCATCGTACCGAAATCCAGAGTATTTGTCATCACGCCAATTTGTCCGCACATGCTTACGGTGCGCCCTATCGTGGTCAGTGAAGACAAGCAAATAGAACTCTCAGTAGAAACACCCGATGAAGGCTTCGTGCTAAATTGTGATGGCAGTCAACAACTCAAACTCTCTACACAGGCACATGTGCATATTCGCAAAGCCGATATTGGCGTCAGCATCATCGCAAATGAAAAACGCAACTACTATGATGTTCTTCGTCAAAAATTTCTTTGGGGCAAAGAGTATCTCTAACGCCTGCAAGGCTATACGCCCCTCATTTAGAGCAGCACGCCTCTCTCACTTCAAGTCATCTAGCTCTATTTGTCTGAGCATATCGCTGTCGCTCTTGCTTCTTTTCCATACGCAGGGCTGCCGCACCGTGCAGCAGACAGCACCAAGTTCCCCGCAACAAGACATGGTCTTAGGGGCGTGTTCTTGGGAAGGCTGGCAAACCTCAGCGCATTGGGAGGATTATCGTGCCGACGACTATGCGCTCGATAGCCTTGCGGTACAGCGTCTTAGAGTGCTGGCTGCCAATCCAGAAATTTCATTTCTGATTTTGGGGGCAGTTGGTGTGGCGACAGTCGTGATGGGATTCCCAAAATTTACAAGGTCTTTCGAGCTGCTAACATTGAGACGACACGCACCACACTCTACGGGGTCGACCGCAAAAAGCGCGAGGAGACAGGCACAGCCGAAAAATTTCAGATTAAGCGTGTACCCACGCTGATTGTGCTCAAAGCCGGTAAGGAGCACGGTCGAATCGTGGAGGTGCCGAGCGTCAGTTGGGAAAAAGATTTGGAAGAATTGCTCTCAAAGTAGTCTGAGGTGTCGCAATCTGCGTTGCCGAAAGTCCTTGTGTTGATTGGCGCAACCGCCTCGGGGAAGACAGCTTTGTCGCTGCGCCTTGCTTCAGCCTTGGACGCAGAAATCATTTCTGCTGACTCGCGCCAAATTTATCGTGAACTTACGATTGGTACGGCAAAACCTTCTGCTGACGAGCTTGCACGCGTGCCGCATCACTTTATCAATGAGCTTTCTTTGCCTACGGCGTACGATGCTGGTGCCTTTATGGTGGATGCACGCGCGCGCCTTGCCGATGTGTTTGCACGCGGTAAAATGCCGCTGGTGGTCGGTGGCTCCACGCTGTATTTGCAAGGGCTCACGCAAGGCTTTGCAGAACTGCCCAAAAGCCATCCTGACATCCGCCAGCGCCTTTATGCAGAACTTGCAACACTTGGCAAAGAAGCACTCTATGCCCGTCTGCAAGCACTTGACCCCGAACAAGCTCAAACGCTTGACCCTACCAAAACACAGCGGCTTATTCGTAGCCTTGAAGTTATTGAAATCACAGGTCGAAAACTCTCCGAGCTCAAACAACACTTGCAACCCGCCCCATTTGAGTTTGTCTTCGTTGGTTTAGACATGCCGCGCGAGACGCTCTACGAGCGCATCAATCAGCGTGTAGACACTATGGTTAAGCAAGGGCTTATAGATGAAGCCCGCATGCTCTATGAGCGCTTTGGGCACACGCATCAAAGTAAAAAAATCAATGCCTTGGAAACAGTTGGATATAAAGAGCTCTTCGCGCATTTTCGTGGCAAGCGAGCGCTTGCAGAAACACTTGCGTTAATCAAACAGCATACACGCAACTATGCCAAACGCCAACTCACTTTTTTTAGAAATAAATTCAAAGTCACTTGGATCGATGCACCACAAACAGAGCAAGACACTGCATTTGCACAGCAAAGAGTTATTTCTATATTCAATCGCTAATTTTTTAGAACTGACTTTCTCTATCAATGAAACTGACAGTTGAACACAAGAAAGGTCTCACCATTCTGAGGCTTCAAGAAAAACGTCTTGATGCTGCAATTGCTCCACATCTTAAATCCAAACTCGCTCTGCTCATTGAAGCTGAAGGTGAGAAATATCTAATTATTGACCTTGGTCAAGTACAAGGCATTGACTCGAGTGGCATTGGCGCCTTGTTGCTGGCGCATCGTACAACACTGGCACACGACGGCTTTGCAGCTTTTATCGGTGTGCGCGAGCCTGTACGCGATTTGCTTAAGATGACGCATCTCGATAAGCAACTCTACATTTTCAACTCCGTGCAAGATGTACTTAACAATCTCGAGACCGTAGAAACGGATGATGAGCCCACAGACGATGAACTCGATGAACTCTCAGACACTCCCACGTCCGCTGCGTCTAAATCTAACCTCGATGCCGATGTCGATGATAGCGAAGACTTCTTAGACGACATTCCCGAAATTAGCGATGCTAGCCTTGCCGAACTTGATATACCCATAGATGAAGTCGAAGAGATAGAGCTTTCGGAAGAAGAGGAGCCGAAACAAAAGAAAAAGTCCTCCAAACGTACTTCAGCAAAACGCACCTCTACCAAAGCCAAAGCAACGAACAAATCCAAAAAGGCAACATCCAGCAAGACCAAGAAAACCCCCAGCTCTAAAACTTCCACTGCCAAAGCTAAAAGCAAGAAAAAATCTAAAGCATAGTGCGCACAACGATGAATCTGTTTTCAGCTCTGGATTGGACGGTCGTTGTGCTTTACCTTGTCGGAGTCATTGTGTTCGGTCTCTTCAAGGGCGGCAAACAACAGTCAGCGCAAGATTATTTTCTTTCTGAGAAAAAAATTCATTGGCTTGTAGTCTCGCTCTCAATTGTCGCCACTGAAACCTCTTCATTGACCTTTATTTCTGTGCCTGGCATTGCCTATCAAGGTAATTTTAATTTTTTGCAACTGGTGTTTGGCTACATCATTGGACGCATCGGTGTCGCCTACTTGCTTTTGCCACGCTACTACAAAGGCAACTTGACAACGGTTTATGCGCTGCTTGAAGAACGTTTCGGTGCAAACACGCGGCGCATTGCGTCAGTTGTTTTCATCATCACACGCATTTTTGCTGATGGCGTGCGACTTTATGCCACTGCTATTCCTGTCGTAGCTATCTTTCGTGGCTATAGCCTGTTCTCTGAAGTACCAGATGCTGTGCTCTATGTTAGCACGATTGCGGCAATTGCCTTCGCTACCCTGATTTATGTACAGTTTGGTGGCGTGCGTGCTGTCATCTGGACCGACCTCGTACAACTTTTCATTTACATACTCGGTGGCGCTCTTGCGGCACTGCTGATTAGTGAAAAACTGCCCTCACTGCCTGCTGCACTCTCAGACGCTTATGCACAAGGCAAATTCGCGCTCTTTAACTTTAGTCTGCAAAATTTCTTTTCATCGCCCTACCAATTTTTCCTTGCGCTTATCGGCGGAGCGATGCTTTCTATGGCATCGCATGGCACAGATTACATTATCGTGCAGCGGCTATTTGCAACCGATCAACTGCGCAGTGCCCAAAAAGCCGTTATCATCAGTGGGATGATTGTCCTCGTGCAATTTGCTTTATTTCTCTTCATTGGTGTTTTGCTGCATGCACTCTATGGCGGTGCCGCAATGCGCAGCGATGAAGTTTTCCCGAAATTTATCGTCTCAGGCTTACCCAGTGGCATAGCAGGTCTTGTCATTGCTGCCATGCTTTCAGCGGCAATGTCGACACTTTCAAGTTCCATCAATGCTATTGCAAGTTCAACTGTCTTTGACCTTTATGCCGCTACAGCACATGGTAAGCGCGCTACACCAAAAGAAAAACTCAAACTCTCCAAACTCATTAGCTTCGTTTGGTCGCTGCTGCTGACGCTCTCTGCTATTGCGTATCTTGGGCTTGGTAAATCGGTTGTGGAAGTTGCGCTGAGCATTGCATCTTTCACCTATGGCGGCTTGCTGGGCATTTTTTTCCTCTGCATCTTCTTTGAGCACATTGACAGCCGCGCTGCAACGCTTGCATTTCTTGCGAGCATCGCTGTTATGACGTTTGTCATCACGCAAACTCAACTTGCTTGGACACTCTACACCCTCATCGGATTGATTGTAACACTTATTACTGCCCAAACCTTATCGCGCTTTTTCAAGCCAGAGATGATATCAAAATGACTGCGCAGTGCCTTCATCAAAAGGCAACTTGTGAAACAGAGCATCAGGCAAAGCAAGTGATGCAAGCCTTGTTTTTAGAGCAAATTGCCAAGTTCGCCTAAGTTGATGTTGAGGTCTTTACGCTCAATGCCGAAGACAGCACAGAGTTCTTCAATTTTCTCCTCTAACTTCATCAACGTGAGTCCGAGCTGCTCAATTTCTTGCTCCGTCAGTGTTCCCGATTCTATTCGGCGTATGGCTTGTTTTTCCATCACCATGCGAAGCACATCTACAATCGTCAAAACCAGTTGTCCCAGACCCTGTTCAACGGTTTGAGGGGTTAGGTCAAGTTGCTTGGGTAAGATGCCTGTGCGAAGGGTGTCTTGCAACGATACTGAAAGTTCTTGTGCTGAAGGTTCTTTAATCATGGCTGGGTGAAGTCAGTTGGGATGAAATGCCGCTGCGCAGCCGCTGAATGGTTTCAAGTGAGCCGACCAGCACGCGCAAATCTACATAAACAAGTTCAATGCCTGCAATAGAGATAAAAATATCGCCGCTGATGACAACGCCTTTGTCTAAAATGACATCCAACAATTCAGCCAGTGAGACGTTCTTGTAACGCGTCATAGCATGTTTGCTTTATTTGGTTGTGGCAATCTGCAGAAGTTGTAAGCAGCCCATGCACCGCTTGGCTCAAGGTAAATGCCTTGCGCAGACAGTTCTGCTCTCAGTCGCTCTACTTCTTCTAGGAAAGTCTCTGTTTTAGCGCTTTCAATGAGCAAAGCTGCATTGAGAATCATCTCTTCGTTGCGCTCGGTCACTTCTTTGGGCAAAAGGGCATTGAATTTCATTTCAATGGCAAAAGTTTGCAATCGGCTCACTGCCTGTTGCACGGCTTCTTGTCGACGGCGCAGCAGTAGCTCTTCTAACAGTTCTTGTCGGCGCTTTTTGAGCAAAAAGGCTTTGCCCTGTGTGGCTGTGGAAATTTGTGCATCAAGTTCTTGCAGCGCTGGGTCTTTAGCTATCGCATCACAGAAAAGCTCAGGATGGGCATAAATTTTTATACCCCATTCTTCTTTGCCGCGCAATTTTTCAAGTAGTGCTGCCAGCGCATCATAATTTTGCTCCACAAATTCTGCTACTGAAGACTCCGAATAGAACAAAGTTGGGAATCGGCAGGGCACAACGGTAGCACGCTGCATGAGTGCATCTATCACGCTTTCATGTTTTCTTGCATAGCGCTCTACCCAAGAAAGATCACGGAAATTTTTTTTTAGAGCCTCTTGGCTAAACTCTTTGGCAGGCACTTCGGTCAGTACCGCAAAGAGCATGCGTATGGGCAGCGCGCGTGTCTCTGGCAGCACATCAGGCGAATCAGTTACAGCATAGAGGTAAATCAAGTGCTCACTCATCGTTTTCTTGCGCGTTCAAGTTGTGCTAGCAACTCGGCTTCACGTCGAGAGTATTCTTCTTCGTCAATCTCATCCATTTCGAATCGGAACTGCAACTCCATGAGCTTCTCCTGAATTTTTGCTGTATCACTAGTTTCCTTTTGAACTTGCTCATCAATAGCTTCCGCGATGCCTTTGAGTGCAGAAAACGGTAAGAGCAAAAGGTCGTCAATGAGAAACATCGCTTAGCCCTCCTTTGACACACTCAGCGAGAGCGACAGGCGCGCAAAGTTATACGGCGGCAGCGTGCCCACGTATTTGAACTTTATTTTCTTGCCAAAGCTCTCGCTAATATCATTGACTTTTTGATCAAAGCGTTCTTCTTCGGATGCTGCAACAAGAAACGCTGCATTGAGCAGCATCTTCTCGCCAATGAGTTTGTTTTCTACAGTTTGCAGTGCCAGCGGACGCAGATGCGCCAGAATTTCTTCGCGATACCTACGCTTTTCTGCCTCAAGTGCAGCTTCGACCATTTTACCAATTTCAATCAACGCCGCTTGCGAGACGCTTGTGCGCTCTAATTCCATTTTACGGCGCTGAATGTCTGCATTGCTCTGCAAAATGTCTTGAAAAATGGAATCATAAAAAATGGCTTTCAGACCCAGTTCTTTTTTGCCTTGTAAGTTTTCGAGCATCGTACGGAAACGCTCATACTCTCGTTCCAAGAGTGTCAGCACAGCATCTTGCTTTCCGCGATGGTAGAAAATTGCATAGGTAGCAGCGTATAGTATTTGAGCAGCGCTTCAAGTGTGCGTTCGTGCGCCAGCATATTTTCACGTGAGAGCGTGTATGGCTCAGTAGGTGAGGCACTGATGAAGGCTCCGATATCACGATAAGAAAGAAGATAGACTTCATCGCCGCGTCCGCCGATACCGGTTTGACCGAGCGACGTTGGCGGCATGCCGTAGCATGAATCTGGTGCTGGCACGAGCACAATAGCGTAGATGTAGCGACCATTCATTTTTCAGAACGTTTAGTCGTGCTGATAAGCGTTTGATTGTACGCTCAAGCGAGCAATTGAGTGCTTGAAATCAGGCTCGCAGACCCCTTTATCGGTAATGATTGCGGAGATCAGCGATGCAGGTGTAATATCAAAAGCGTAATTCAATACTGGTGTTTTCGATGGGGCAACTCTACGCCCATAAATTGAGGTCAGCTCTGAGCCATCGCGCCGTTCAATGACGATATTAGCCCCTGTTGATAGCGAAAGATCGAACGTTGAGAGTGGCGCGGCAATGTAAAGTCGCCGACGATGAAATGCAGCCTGAACTGCATGTGTGTATGTGCCGATTTTGTTGGCAGTATCGCCATTAGCGGCAATGCGGTCGGCACCGGTGATGACAAAATCAATCATCTCGCGCTGAAACAGAAACCCCGCAGATGAATCCGAAATGACCTCATAAGGAATTTCTTCCTTTTCAAGCTCAAATGTTGTTAGGCGCAACCCCTGCAAGAGCGGACGTGTTTCAGAGACATAGACTTTCTCAATCAGACCTTCAAGGTAAGCCTGTTTGATGACACCCAGTGCTGTGCCAATACCGCCTGTAGCAAGCGTGCCTGTATTGCAGTGTGTGAGTACGGTCAGGCGTTGATAGCGCAGCACGTGTGCAAAATCTCGGCGTAGAATCTCCACACCATAGCGTGCAATTGCAGCACAGTTTTCAATTTCAGCTTGATGAATGGCTTTGGCTTCAGCACTGAGTGCCTCGACGATGGCAGGAATGTCATGCTCATCAAAGCTGCGCTCAAAGACGGTGCGCATGCGTGCTGTCGCCCAGAACAGATTTACTGCGGTTGGACGGGCCGCGTTAATTTCGGACAGGACACGATGGAAGTACTTTTTGAGGGCGCTTTTTTTGCCTTTGTAAGCCGCCAGAGCCAATACCACAGCATAGCCTGCTGCGATGCCAATCAGCGGCGCACCACGAATTGCCAGCGTTTTGATAGCATCAATTGCTTTGCGGTAGTCTTTGGTATGCACATAGCTTTCTTTGAGCGGCAAAAAACGCTGGTCGAGATATGTGAGCCGACGATGCTCAAAGGAAATGGCTTGAATCATATTTTGTAATCGTTTGCGAACTTAAGTTACGCAACACTGCAATGTGCAACAGCACAACGCATTTTGCAAAGCCCTGTTCAAGATGGGCAAAATATGTCTAATGTTCCGCATCATTTGCGCGCAGCAATGTAGCTGTTGCGCGCTGAATAACCTCCCACTCAAACCCGCGCCGCAGCAGAAAGTCGAATAGTTTGCGTCGGCGTTTTTGTGCATCAGGTTCTTTTTGCAACGCTTCCACTTTTTTTCAGCAGCAGCGTAGCAGAGCGCCTCCTCATCCTTTTCCATGTCGGATAATGTACGCTGGACAATATGACGCGAGATACCTTTCTGATAGAGTTCCGCTTGGAGTTTGCGCGTCCCAAGCTCAGTTTGTCGCCGACGTCGACGCACGAATGTTTCTGCAAAGGCTTGATCGTCAATCAGACCCTGTGCCTCCGCCTTTTGCAGAGCCTGCGCAATTGTCTCATCAGCAAAGCCTTTGCGTCGCAGTTTTTGTGTCAGTTCTTTGCGACTGTGCGCACGGCGCGCCAGCATTGCATACATCGCATTTTGTGCGTCATCGAGCGCAGCAGCGGTTTGCAGCGTTGCGGTTTCTTCTGCGCTGAGCTGCTGTCCCACTTTCAAGCCTAGCGATGCGACAAGCTTCAGCGAGAGCGAAAAGCGATACTCTCCATCAATGAAGAGCTTGATACGCTCGGGGCGGTAGGCTTGAGCGGTCATTGCAGTAATTGTCATATCTCGGTTATCAAAGTTGCGTGATCGAGCTTGCACTAGCAGCGAAATTTAGCACACAAATGAAATAACCCTCTTTCACTTTCCTTACCCTTAAGCTCATGCCAACTACTCCGATGCGACTGCAAAATCCAATTGCACTCATGGTCAGAGCAAAATCGTAAGCCTAGCTTTGAAAAGTCGATTTGGTCGATTTACAGTTTCACTATCTGAAATCACTTGTAAATACAAGGTTTAGCGGCGCTTGGAGAATCAGGCAAAACCGCTGCTCTCCAGCATTTTTTCATTGGCTGGCGAAAAAAGAACGGCTAATTTATTTCTGAAAAATTGTTGTGGCGGTCGGCGTGTCCGATTTGACTTCTGAAAAATTTGTTGTGACGGCTGCCAGTGTGCTTATGTGAAGTGTAACTGCATCTTGAGCGAATATCTGAAAAGAAGTCATGCGCATTAGGGTTAAGGCTCGGTGCGCAAAAAAACATTCAACTGCCAGAGAGAAGTATGAGAGTGATAACCTTTACCGGTAAGGGTGGCGTAGGAAAGACGAGTGTGGCAGCTGCCACAGCGCTGCGCCTATCTGAACTTGGCTTGAAGACGCTGGTGATGTCGACTGACCCAGCGCATAGTTTATCTGATTCTTTTGATGTACCGCTCTCCTCAGAAGTTAAGCGAGTGCGAGAAAATCTTTATGCCATTGAAGTCAACGCTTATGTTGATCTTAAAGACAATTGGGAGATTGTACAGCAATACTTTGCTGGCATCTTGATGGCACAAGGTGCGCAAGGGATTATGGTCGATGAAATGACCATTTTGCCTGGCATGGAAGAGCTTTTTTCACTGATGCGCGTCAAACGCTACAAGCAGTCAGGCAAATATGATGCGCTCATTTTAGACACGGCGCCAACGGGCGAGACACTTCGCCTGCTTTCGTTGCCAGAAATGCTCACATGGGGCGTCAAAGCTGCGCGGTTGGTGGAAAAATTCGTGCTCAAGCCTGTAGCGCGCCCGCTTGCTAAGATGTCGGACAAACTGCAAACCTTCGTGCCCAAAGAAGAAGTGATGCAAACCGTGGACCGCATGTTCGAAGAACTCGAGAGCATCAAAGGCATTCTCTCTGATCCCCAAACGGCCTCAGTGCGTCTGGTGATGAATGCCGAGAAAATGGTCATCAAAGAAACCATGCGTGCCTTGACGTATCTCAATCTCTATGGCTTCAAGGTTGATATGGTGGTGGTCAATAAGCTGCTCGATGAGCGTGAAAGCAGCGGCTACCTTGAGAAGTGGAAAGGTGTGCAGCAACGTTACTTGCGTGAAATTGATGAAGCCTTTGCGCCCTTGCCAATTCGCAAAGCGCGACTCTACGATGATGAAGTCGTGGGCTTGCAGGCTCTGGAGCGCTTGGCATATGACATCTACGGTGAGCAAAATCCAGCAGAGATGATGTATTGCGAGTCGCCCATTCGCTTCGCGCGTAATGGGGATACTTTTGAAGTGATGCTGAAACTGCCATTTGCCAATCCTGATGAAATTGATAGTTGGGTCTCAGGCGATGAACTCTTTATTCAGTTGGGCAATCAGCGCAAGGTCTTAACCCTGCCGATTGCTCTGACGGGCGTAGAGCCCGGAGACGCCTCGCTACGCGATAAATGGCTCGTCATTCCATTCGTAGCCAATTCTTCTAGTCCTAATGCGAGCGAGATTTCACTTAGCAATGCCGTGTAAGCTTTAATCGGCGTTACAAACCTTAAAACAACTTCAAAAGGAGAAGCAAACCATGACGGAATCGTATCAAAAACTTCGCGAAGAATTTAAACAACTCGATTTACCTAATCGGGTAGCGTTTCTTGCTGAAGCAAGTGTGATGACTGTTCAGTCAGGCATTGTAGGTACGCTGAATTTAATTGGTGATGTCGTTGAAAGCGCATCTAATGTGGTGGGTTCCGTGGCACAGAACTTTGGCGTATCGGGTGGCACCGCCTCTGATGCTACGGCGCAAACCGTCAATCGCGTTGTGATCACCGTTAAAGATGCCACAAAAGCCGCTGGCACAGTCGTCAAAGATGTGGCAAAGAGCGTCGATGCCGTAACGGTGGATGTGGCAAAAACCGTTGGTGATGTTGCCACTAAAGCCACCGAGGTTACCGCTAATGTCGTCGACACTGTGCAAAAGACGGTTTCGCAAGCCACGAAGCGAGAAGAGCCTAAAAAAGATGATAAGGCAAAAGCCTAAGTCGTCTGAGGTATGAAATGAATTGAAACCTAGAAAGGACAGAGCACACTATGGCATTAGACAAAGCCAAATTCGAGCAAGAGTTCAAGAAGATGGACCTCGCCGAGCAAGCTACATTCTTGGTGCTGGGCGCGATTGATACGGTTTTTCATACGCTCACGAACACGTTTCAGGCGATTGCTGATACGAGTTACGGTTTTGCAGACTTTACTCGTCCAGGTGCTAGCGAAAAACTTGGGGCAAAATCGCTTGACGCTATTCTTGGTCTGAATGTGCGTACCGACAAAGTGGTTCGTGCGAGCGATGCACCCGCTGCAGAAAAGAAATCGGCGACGATTCCCGTCAAGCCTGCACCAAAAGCGGCAGCGAAAGCTGCTCCTGACAACGGTGAAGGCGCATAGAACCATGTTGTAGTACCTGTTCTTTTTCATTGGTAGAATTCTACTAACTAAATCTTAGGAGGAAACAAACTATGCCAGCAGGTGGAGGCGGCGTCATTACTGATGTACTCATCAGCATTGGACGCATTTCAGAGTACATGTTTGAAGGACACTGGTACACAGGCGGGCAAATCTTTGATGCCCTCGCCAAAGGTACCCTGCGTCTGAATCAAAATCTTTATGGCGGCTTGACAGGCGGAAGTGGCATGATACGCGGCTCATCGCCGTTTGCACAATCAGGCGCAACCGCTGCACGTGATAAAGAAATCACGGAGCGATTTAGCAAGTAACGCAGCGATTTGCACGCAAGCAGCGGTGCGATGAGGCTCAACCCTACCTGCACTGCTGCTTTGCTGCATCTTTGCATCACTGCTCTGCTCACGCAGAGCGTCATGCACCCTGCGCCGACATGCCACAAGTTATGCGCTAAGCCCAAGAGGACTTTACGCAACCACAAATGCAGTAAGGAGTAACTATGAACGAAGTCAATCTCTATGCCGCCAGGCATACCGACGCAGCTCACATTAAAGAGTTTTTCACCAAGAAACTCCTGCGTGCCACCGAAGAGCCGATTGCCTTTTTTGACGGGATTTTCTACGAAGCTAAAAATGAACGCGTTGGCGGTCTATCCTTTCACGACTATTTAATTTTCTCCAACAAGTCCGTCTACCTCTGGGCGCGCGGCATCAGCAAAGACTATCTGGATCGATTTAACTTAGGCGCAGTCTCTATTGACACGCGCGAAAAAGACCAAGATTTCGCTACCCTGAATTTTACAATTTCACGCGCAGGCAAAGACCCGCTTTATCTCATCTTTGATTTTGTGCCACTCAGTGAAGTTAAAACGTTGATGCTTCTACACTTCACGCTTGAAAGTGAAATTGAAGCAGCACTTGGCAAAAGTTTTTTAGGCGAAATTCCTGATGACCTAGCCGCTAAACTGCTCGAGCAGGCTAAGACAGTGGTCGAGATGAAACCGTTCGTGCTCGTTGAACCAGAACCTGAACCGGATCTTGCTCCATTTCCTACGATGATGTCAAACTTTACACGCATCTATGGCGATAGCTTGTTAGAACGCATGAAGCAAATGCGCGCCAGTGCTCAAGAGGGCACTGCTGCCTCGCAAGGCGGATATGGCTACAGCGGCGCTGCACATGATATGCGAGGATACTCGGCAGAATTTCTGCGTAACGAGCCACGTTATCCCTTCTCAACAGGAAACTTTGACGCGATTTCCATGCGGCGCGCAGAAGCCATCGTGCGCGATATGCTGAATGCCATTCCTAAAGAATACCGCGAACAAGCCAAAAAAGATTTGACGAGCATGCCCGAGCGCTTCTCCAATGCGGTCTTAGCGGTCAATGAACTTTTGCAAAACATTGCAAAGAGCAAGGAGACACAAAAT
>NSLH01000041.1 GCA_002763895.1 [Chlorobium] sp. 445 | reverse complement strand
CTTTGCATTTCAAGATGTTTTATCACCGGCTAGGACAAATTCCATCTAAGCGGCACATTCAATTTCGCAGACCCGACGGCGCCCTTTACGCCGAAGAACTCATCAGCACCAAAGGCTTTTCAGGGATTTATTCAAATGTTTATCATCTTGCGCCCCCAACAAAGGTGCATCAAATTGGAGAAGCAAAAGTCCATGCACTCACAAAATGGGGCGAAAAGGAATTGCGCCATCATCATTTGCGCACAAAATCTGTTGAACCCTCAGGCGATGCACTTACGGCACGCATACCCATTCTTTTCAACAGCGATGTAGCGATTTGGGTAGCTCGACCGAAAGAAGAAATGGCATACTTTTACCGCAATGGTGCCGCAGATGAAGTCGTCTTTATTCACGAAGGTGAGGGGACGCTGGCAACACAGCTGGGCAACATCCACTACAAGCAAGGTGATTACCTTGTTATTCCGCGCGGCTTGACACATCAATTTCGATTTACAGTGCCGCAGCGCTGGTTAATCATTGAAGTCTATTCGCCGGTGCAAACTCCTAAGCGCTATCGCAATGAATTTGGACAACTCTTAGAGCATTCGCCATATTGCGAGCGTGACCTGCGTCCACCAACAGAACTTGAGACGCGAGATGAAAAAGGCAGTTTTGAAATTCGTGTCAAGAAAGGTGATGTCTATGCGCACTATTGTTACAACCAACATCCATTTGATGTGGTGGGGTGGGATGGGTATTACTACCCATTTGCATTCAGCATCTATGACTTCGAGCCTATCACAGGACGCATTCACCAGCCACCGCCCGTGCATCAAGTCTTTGAGGCAAATAATCTGGTCATATGCAATTTTGTACCACGTCTGTTTGACTATCATCCGCAAGCCATTCCAGCGCCGTATAACCACAGCAATATCGACTCTGATGAGGTGCTGTATTATGTTGATGGCAATTTTATGAGTCGACGCGGAATTGATATTGCCTCACTCACGATTCATCCTGGCGGAATTCCGCACGGACCGCATCCGGGCACAGTCGAGAAAAGCATTGGGGCAAAAGAAACACACGAATACGCAGTAATGATCGATACTTTCAAGCCTCTGTATTTCACCGAGCAAGCAAAAGAGTTTGACGACCCAAGCTATCCGATGAGTTGGAGTGTGTAAGCCTAAAGGTAGACAGGGCAGTGGAAACCAAAAGGCTAGCAAAGCAGGTTTGCAAAGTCTGAGAACATTTTGGGAATCTCTGATAATCAATATCTGCGGTATGAATCGACTCAATCAAAAAGTTCTGGTCTTAAATCAGAGTTATGAGCCGATGAGTGTTTGCGACGTCAAGAAAGCCATTATTCTCATCTTCGGCGGTAAAGCGGAATTGGTGGCAGCTTATCCCAATCAGTTTGTGCGCTCTGTCTCGCTGCACTTTCCCATGCCAAGCGTTGTGAGATTGATGGTCTTTATTGCCGTACCATACAAGAAAATTATGCTCACTCGGCGCAATATCTTGCGGCGCGATGGCAACCGCTGCCAGTACTGCGGACGCACCGATTTACCTCTGACGATAGACCACATCATTCCAAAGTCGCAAGGCGGGAGCGACACGTGGGAAAACTTGACGACGGCGTGCACCAAGTGCAATAACAAGAAAGCCAATCGCACCCCCGAACAAGCGGGCATGCAACTTCTAAGGCGACCCATTCGTCCGAACCACATTATGTTCATGCAACGCTTTATGGGCACTGTCTCCGACACTTGGAAGCCGTATCTGTTTATGACCTGATAGAGGCAACTGACTAAAACAGTTGCCTTTTTTGTTACCCCACTCTGGGCATTCATTTCAAAAGTGAATGCAGGTCTGTGTATCCTCTCAACCGTCTCAGTTGCCCATTTGCCAGGTTCAAAAAATACACTTGGAAGTTGCATGGCGATATTATTTATTTGAGACATCAACGCAAACAGCGTAAACGGAGATAAGTAACATGACTGCATTGCAAACAGAAGTAGCCATTATCGGTGGCGGTATTATTGGACTAAGCACAGCATGGCAACTGGCGCGTGCGGGTGTAGAGGTGTGTGTCCTCGAGCGCAGCGAAGCCGGTAAGAGTGCCAGTTGGGCTGCTGCAGGAATGCTTGCGCCACAAGCTGAAGTAGGCTTTGAAGAAATAAACTTTTTGAGACTCGGTCAAGAAAGTCTCGCGCTGTATCCGAAGTTTCTAGAAGAATTAAGAGAAGATTCTGGACTGGACGTGCAACTTGACATGCGCGGTACGCTGATGATTGCACTCGATCGAGACGATAGAGAAGCTTTGCGGCGCGAATTTGAGTTTCGCAAAAGCATCGGATTGGCAGTAGAGTGGATAACGACATCAGAAGCGCGCGAGCTTGAGCCGCTGCTTTCCCCAAAAGTAACTTCAGCAATCTGGTTGCCAAATGACTACCAGATTGATAATCAGGGGTTAATTCTTGCACTACGCAAAGCACTCATAGTGCGTGGCGGCAAACTCTACGAGCAAACAGCAGTTGAACGTGTAGAGATAGATCAGGGCAAAGTGGTGGGGGTAGTAACACGCGCAGGTGATGTGAATGCTAAAAGTGTTGTGTTAGCAGCGGGGGCATGGTCGCACAAGTTGGCAGGCTTGCCTGAAGAAGTGCGCCCAGCAGTGCGACCTGTGAAGGGACAAATTTTAACGCTGAAGATGACCGAGCAGCTCAGGATGACAAAAGTTGTGCGTTCGCCGCGTGTCTATCTTGCGCCCAAACTCGATAGTCGACTCATCATTGGCGCAACAAGTGAAGAAAAAGGTTTTGATACCGTGCCTACTGCGGGCGGTGTGCTCACACTGCTTGAGGAAGCTTTTGAAGCCGTGCCTGCAATTTATGAACTCAGCATTGAAGAAATTCGTGTCGGGCTGCGCCCGGGCAGCAGAGACAACGAACCGCTTATCGGCGAAAGCCTTGTCAAAAATCTGTTCATTGCAACTGGGCACTACCGACATGGCATTTTGCTTGCACCAGTTACAGCAAAAGCGCTCGTGGCAATGATACAAGGTGAGCCTGTATCTAAAACCCTTTTACCGTTTCGTCCTTCACGATTTCTAACGACATCAACGACCACAGCCTAACGCCGCAACGCTATGACAAATCAAATCACACTCAACGGCAAAGTGCTTCCAATTGAGCGGGAACTGACGGTTGTAGAATTTCTACGCCAACAAAACATTTCACCGGACGAGAAAGGGATAGCAATTGCAATTAACGAAGCTGTAATCAATCGCCGTGCATGGGAGCGCGTGCGCATTAAAGCCAACGACAGAGTTGAAATTGTGCACGCTACGCAAGGTGGATAGATTGTTACTCTAACACAAGAATTTTGCCACGCAAGGGCGCTTCACCTGCGACTTCAACGCTGTAGAAATAAACGCCATTTGCGACGCGTGCGCCTGTGTCGGTGCGTCCATTCCAGACATCTTCATCTTCGCCGGCACGGCGCATTTCATTCTGAATAAGTGTTCTGACAGGATTCATAGCAAAATCAAAAATGCGAATGGTTACGCTGGCAGCGCGTGGCAATTGATAACGGATGCGCACATTGCCATCAATGCGCGGCGCAAAAGGATTAGGATAAGCGTAGGTTTTTGTTTTTTCATCTACCGCAATCTCGGCGCGAAAAATAGTCCAGCGATTGCCGCCATCGTTAGAGAGCGCTGTACCATCTTCACTGCCGAGCCACAGTCGACCTGCTGCAGCGAAAGGCTCATAGAGCAGAGCATAAAACTCAGCTTGTGCTTGGATAAATTTGCGTGGGTTATCTGCATCGCGCAAATTGCGCCGATTGAGCCACGTGTTCCCACCGTCAGGCGAAATAAAAAGCCCGTTTGTGCCTACCGCAAAGACACTATCGCCACGAAAAGCAAAGTCATAGATGCGCTCCCCTAAGAGTGCAGTTTGCCAAGTCTCACCATTGTCGCGCGTCCATGATACACCGAATGTTTCTTGATTTGATTCACCGCGCCACGATGCCGTCCAAATTGCGCGCGCAAGTCTGGCCGTTGCCGCTTGCTCACGAATAGCAATAATCCAATTCCCAGATAAGCCACCAAAGGTGCGGTTGTATTTTACCCAAGAAGGATAAAGCGCATCAGGGTCATCAGTGCGGCAGACGCCATCGACGGTGCCGACCCAAACTGCGCCATCAGAGGCTTGCAAGACCGAGAATCCTAAAAAGACAAGATCGCCTTGTGTGCCTCGGCGTGGCTCGAGACGGAAGGTAAGTGTATCCGTAGGTGCGATGCGCTGTCGACCAGTGGGCGGGAGTACGATGCGTTGCCACGATTGACCGTTGTTACGCGTGCGGCGGATGCCACCTGACCATGTTGCAATCCACACGGTGCTATCGCGCCGGCCAATTGCAATATCATAGATAACATTTTGCTGCGGTACGGTAATCGGCAAAGCGCGCAGCATGTTGATCCCGTATTGCTCGAGAGAATCAGTGGGTCTATCCAAAGGCTGCGGCAAGTCGCGCCATGTTTGACCGCCGTCGTTGGAAAACATGAGCCCATCGCCTGTGGGAAATCGCCGCCCGTCAGCCTCTGTAAGACGCGAAGTCGATGCCCAGATTTGTCTATCGCGCACATCCAGACTTTGAATACCATTATCATTAAAGCGTCGAATAGCCGTAATGGTGTGGAAGGTATTGCCACCGTTATCGGTATAGACCAAGCCATTGCGCCCAGCAAACCAAACGCGGCGCTCCGATTGACTATAGCGAATGCTATTGACGACATTAGTCCCAAGAGCTGACCCAGTACTCATGCGCAGCGGATATTTAGCAAAGCCATAGTCGAGTTTAGATTGTGCTGAAAGAGAAAAGGGCAGAGCGACGAGAAGTGTAAGAGCAACGTAAAGAAAAGCAAATGGTTTCATGACATGAATTTTGAGGGCGTTAGTTACGCTTGTCAAAGCGTTTTTGCAAGACCAGAGTTGCACTGCGGCGTAATAGTGTCAAGTAGATTGTTCAGAGAGTTGTGCGGTTGTATCAGGTGTTTTGCTGGTGTCAGGCTGTATTGGGGAGGCGTCTTCGATTTTGCTGGCACCTTTTTGTTCGCGTGCTCTTTCGTAGGCATCAATAATTTCGCGCACCAAGCGATGACGCACGACGTCAGATTTATCTAAGAAGACAAAAGAAATCCCTTGAATATGGCTCAAGAGTCGCGGGGCTTCCACCAAGCCAGAATCGCGTTTGTTGGGCAAATCAATTTGCGAGATATCGCCCGTGATGATGGCTTTGGAGTTTGTGCCAAGTCGGGTCAGGCACATTTTCATTTGCAAGCTCGTAGCGTTTTGGGCTTCATCAAGGATAATAAAGGCGTTGTTAAGGGTGCGTCCGCGCATATAAGCGAGTGGGACAATTTCAATGACCTTTTTCTCTATGTGCTCTTTGAGTTTTTCTGGGGTGAGCATATCACCTAAGGCATCGTAGAGCGGGCGCAAGTAGGGGTCAATTTTTTGCTGCAAATCACCGGGCAAAAACCCTAAACTTTCGCCCGCTTCAACAGCGGGGCGTGCCAGCACAATGCGTTGGACTTGCTTTGCTTTCAGGGCAGCAACAGCGATGGCAACTGCAGTGTAAGTTTTGCCGGTACCGGCAGGACCGATAGCAAAAACAATGTCGTTGCGTTTGGATTCAGCAACCATTTTGCGCTGTCCAGTTGTACGGGCGCGTACAGCGTCGGTGCGTGTTACGACAATCACATCATCAGCGCCTTCGACAACAGAGGGCGGTGTTTGCGCTTCACCAGCGATGATGAGTTTGATGACTGCATCGACATCGCGAGCATAAAGCTCACCATTACGATTGACAAGGAAGAGCAGTTCAGCAAAAACTTTCTCGACAAGCTTGACCTCTGCGTCATTGCCACGCAGTGTAATGTCGTTACCGCGCGCGACGATAAAGACTTCCGGGAACTGCTCCTCAATGCGCTGCAAGTACATATTCTGCGCGCCAAGTACAAGCACAGGCTCAATGCCTTTGAGAGAAAATTTCTTTTCGATACGTCACACTCCTTTGGGTTATGAGTTGTCAACAGAAATTTCTGTGGGTGCAGTTTGTTGATGTATCACAATTTTTTCCATTCCGCTCATATCCGTTACGAATGCGCGCTTGGCTCCCGCGTGCAAACTTGCTTTGGCACACTGGCGCACGGGGGGCGCATCTTCGTCAGTCGGCGCTGTATACGCCTCAGAAGCGTAGGTTGCCGCAGCCTTTGCATCCGTAAGAAAAATAAGCAAATCCGCTTGGATTGCCGCAGCAACTTTTGCTGCAATCCACTCGCTTGTGGTAATCAGGTCTTTGTCAAATCCGTCTTTAATAATCGGTGCAATAATAGGCAAACCGCCGCGTGCTAACATCATTGAGAGCGCATCAGGCTTGATGACAAGATTTGCACCAAGGTCATGTGGATGGCTGAACCAATCAATAGAAGCTATGCCCAAATGATACGCCGCAAGTGAGACGGCAGGCAAGAGCTCTTCTGAGAGTTTTGCAGCAAAGGTTTTGTTGAATGTCAGAAGTGTCTCAATGCTGTACGATGCTTGACCGACTTTTCCAATACTGCCATGCACGAGCACCAAGCGATAACTCGGAAAATTTTTTTGATATCACCTTTAAGCCGGTTGAAAGTAAGAACATCACTAAGTTCGGTAGCTCGGACGTGAAGGACAAGGGTTTTAGCTGCCATATCGCACTTAGTCTATCGCTTGTAGATACGGAACACGGTTTGAAAGATGCTGCTTCACATAATCGGTTACACTTTCCTCGAGCGACTTAAAGCGCACAGGGCAACCAGCAGCAGCGAGTTTCTGCATGCGCGCTTCGGTAAAGTATTGATACTTGCCTTGCAGCGATTCAGGCATCGGGATATACTCAATGCTAACAGGTCTTTCCATTGCCTTGAACGTGGCAGTAACTAAATCTTTGAATGTACGTGCTTTACCAGTACCAAGATTAAAAATGCCGTTGACATGACCATGCTGCAAAAGCCAAAACATAACTTCTACACAATCTTTGATATAGACAAAGTCGCGCATTTGCTCCCCATCAGCATAGTTGGGGTGATGCGATTTGAAGAGTTTGACGGAACCAGTCTGCAAAATTTGATGATAGGCTTTGAAGACCACGCTAGCCATATCGTCTTTGTGATATTCATTTGCGCCAAAGACATTGAAAAACTTCAGACCAACAATTTTACTGAGCAAATTTTTGCGCTGTGCCCAAAGGTCAAACAGATGCTTGGAGTAACCATACGCGTTAAGCGGACGCAGCAAGCCTAATTTGCTTTCATCGTCATCATAGCCTTGCAAGCCATCGCCATAGGTTGCCGCACTCGAGGCATAGATGAAACGAATGGAGCGCTGCGCGGCAAATGTCGCAAGGTCTTTTGTGTATTCGTAATTGTTGCGCATCAGCACGTTAAGATTTCTCTCCGTTGTGCTGCTGATTGCGCCCATGTGGATGATGGCATCGAGACGAGGAAATTTTTCAGCAAGAAGCTTTTGCAAACAGTCGTCCTTATGCAGGTAATCAAGAAAGCGAAGTCCAACCAGATTTTTCCACTTCTCACTTGTATCCAAGTCATCAGCGATGATGATATCTGTATAGCCAACTTGATTGAGTTTCCAGACCATGGCACTGCCAATGAAGCCAGCGCCGCCTGTTACAAGAATCATGAATTGCTGTAGGATGAAGTTTTGCTAAAACGCACCGCTTGTGCTGTAAAATACTCGTCTTATGCGTGAGAACAA
The DNA here is from genome assembly GCA_002763895.1 of [Chlorobium] sp. 445. Taxonomy (NCBI): domain Bacteria; kingdom Pseudomonadati; phylum Chlorobiota; class Chlorobiia; order Chlorobiales; family Chloroherpetonaceae; species [Chlorobium] sp. 445. The sequence goes on along the minus strand of NSLH01000041.1, from coordinate 8,559 downwards.
AACTTGCTCAGCAAGAGAAGTATAGAGCATTCTATTCGTAGGCGATTTAGTACGACTTGCCATGAATGAGCTGAAATTCAGGAATTTCAACTTCAAAGGCTTCACCTTCAATGACAAAGACATTGTCAGGACGATAGTAGCCTTCAGGTTCGGTCTCATAAGTAAAAACCCCGTAGTATGAGCCAGTGGCGCTGCCAAAGCGTGAGCGCATCACATGGTAGCTTTGGTAGGTGAATTTCTCACCGGGTCCAATAACCGGAAACTGACCGACGACACCATCGCCTTCCACAATACGGTCTTTCATATCGCCATCACGCACAATCCACTTACGCGAAAGAATTTGTACCGTGTAGGGAGAGATATTGTGAATCGATATCGTGTAGGCATAGCCATATTTGTAAGGCGGTTGGATGTACTGCGTATCGAGTTCTTGCAACTTGTCGAGCGTTACTTTGCAGATTTCCCACGCCATACCTGAGTACAGTTAGATGTTGTGATGATGTCTGGTTTATTCTGCAATCGTGCAATTCAATAGTTCAAATATAGACGGATTGCAGATTTTTTTGATAGCGCAAAGGCGTAACGGTTGAGCTGTTATGTAATGGCTCAAACAGGTTTAGACGCCATCCAAATAAGCCTATACGCGTTTGCGATGAAATCGGTTTTTGCTATGTTGCGTCCGAACTTTTTTAACCTCAAAATTTCTACATGCAAGAAGTTTTTATCGTTAGTGCCGTACGAACTCCCATAGCCAGTTTTCAGGGTGCGTTTTCTTCAAAGACTGCTACAGAGTTAGGCGCAGTGGTTGTGCGTGAAGCGGTGCAGCGTGCTGGTATTGCCCCTGACGATGTTCAAGAGTGTATTATGGGCAATGTGTTACCAGCGGGAGTAGGTCAAGCCCCAGCACGTCAGGCAGCAATTTTTGGTGGCTTGCCCGTGACTGTTGAAGCCCTCACGATTAACAAAATGTGCGGTTCTGGACTGAAAGCTATCATGCTTGCAGCACAAGCCATTGCTTTAGGAGATACACACATTGCCGTAGCGGGTGGAATGGAATCCATGACCAATGCCCCGTACATTCTGACAAAAGCACGAAGTGGCTATCGCTATGGTAATGCAGAACTCATTGACTCTATGCTACATGATGGGCTCTTTGATGTCTATAACAAGTTCCTGATGGGCAACGCCGCAGAGCTATGTGCCAGAGACTGTCACATTTCGCGTGAAGCTCAGGACGAATTTACAATGCACAGTTACACGCGCGCAATTAAGGCACAAAAAGAAGGATGGTTCAAAGATGAAATTGTAGCGGTGGAATGGGAAGAAAAAGGCAAAAAAGTCGGCTTAACTGAAGACGAAGAGCCAAAAAATTTCCGGCCAGACAAAATTCCGACCTTGAAGCCAGTCTTTGAGAAAGATGGAACGGTAACCGCAGCGAATGCTTCAAAAATCAATGATGGCGCAGCGGCGGTTGTTGTTGCCTCAGCAGAAGCCGTGAAACAAAAAGGCTTGAAACCACTTGCCAAAATTATTGCCTACGCTACAGCTGCAAAGAAACCTGAATACTTCACAACCGCGCCAATCGATGCTATGCCAAAAGTGCTGCGTAAAGCCAAACTTGCGATAAACGACATTGATCTCTTTGAAGTAAACGAAGCCTTTGCCGTAGTGGCACTGGCAGCAAGAAATGCACTTGGTATTCCCGATGAAAAGCTCAATGTCAATGGAGGAGCAGTAGCACTTGGGCATCCAATTGGAGCAAGTGGCGCAAGAATTCTAACAACGTTGATCTATGCACTAAAACACCGTGAATTGAAACGGGGACTTGCAGCAATTTGTCTTGGCGGCGGCGAAGCCTGTGCGATGATTGTAGAACTTGTCTAAACAAGAAGAGCAAGAAACTTTTGTAGAAGAAATTTTCTTATCCCTGCAAAGCCGAAAAAAAAACAGACGCAGAATCGAATTTCAGATGGATTTAACATCAACGTTCTTTTTCAATCTTTAACCAAACTTAGGAGGAACAAACAATGGCGTTAATGATCACCGAAGAGTGCATCAACTGCGGTGCTTGCGAGCCCGAATGTCCAAATACCGCTATCTATGAAGGCGGTAAGAACTGGACGCTGTTCGGCGAGACATATGCTCCGCTGCATGATTCGCTCTACTACATCGTGCCCGACAAATGCACTGAGTGCGTCGGCTTCCACGAAGAACCACAATGTGCAGCGGTCTGCCCTGTCGATTGCTGCGTAGCAGACCCGAACTTCCCAGAGACGAAGGAAGAACTTCTGGCGAAGAAGGAACATCTCGAGGCAGACAAAAAGAGGTAATTACACAGCGGCAACAAGCTAATTAAGCGAAAAGGCGATTCTTTGCGAATCGCCTTTTTCTTTTTGTGTGCTGCATTTTCGTGCGCAAACATGCTGCACAGTGCACGCCTTGAGGCTTGTCCTACACTGCTTTTATCGCTATCTTTGAGGACTTCGTAGTAATCAAACTGCGTAGTAACCGAGCTACTTTTAGTAACCGCAAAAAAACTCCATCGCTATGAAAATCACCGTGATTGGCGCCGGAAATGTAGGAGCAACCGCCGCACAGCGTCTCATCGAAAAAGAGCTTGCACGCGAGGTTGTACTTGTCGATGTCGTCGAGGGTATTCCACAAGGCAAGGGCTTGGACATGTATCAATCGGCTCCTGTTGAACTCTTTGATACAAAAATCATTGGGACAAACGGCTATGAAGAAACGGCGGGGTCGGATATTATTCTCATTACAGCAGGCATTGCGCGCAAACCGGGTATGAGTCGCGATGACCTTCAAGCGACAAATGCCAACATTGTCAAAGATGTAACGGAAAAATCTGTCGCAAAATCGCCCAACGCAATTATCATCGTGGTCTCTAATCCACTGGATGTGATGACCTATGTCGCTTATGTTCGCAGCGGCTTTCCAGCGCATCGCGTGATGGGAATGGCAGGGGTCTTGGATACGGCACGCTTTCGAGCCTTTATTGCAATGGAATGCAATGTCTCGGTGCAAGACATCAACGCGTTTGTGCTGGGTGGGCACGGCGATTCCATGGTGCCAATTATCAAATACACTACCGTTGCAGGGATTCCTATTCGTGAGTATCTGACGATGCATTACAAAGATGCACAGAAAGCCGAAGAACGCCTTAAAGCGCTGTCCGATAGGACGCGCAATGGCGGTGCAGAAATTGTCAATTTCCTCAAAACAGGGTCAGCCTATTATGCACCTTCTGCTGCCGCTGTGGAAATGATAGAGGCGATTGTCAAAGATCGTAAGCGCATACTGCCTTGTGCAGCATGGCTTACAGGTCAATATGGTTTGAAAGATGTCTATGTTGGTGTGCCAGTTAAGTTGGGAAAAAATGGTATTGAGGAAATCATTGAAATCAATCTCGAAGAGAGTGATCGGCAAGCGCTACATAAATCGGCAGAAGAAGTCAAAGCAAATATCGCTAAATTGAAGTTCGACTGAGCCATAAAAAGCGAGAGCGTGCCAAAGATGCTCTTGCTGTGGTTAAACCTTTAACGTAAATCGTGACCTATTTCATGATGAACAACCGCTCCAAGTTTTCGCTGCTGTTGCTTTTCGTAATAGCTACACTACTGAGTTCCTGTGGACAAAGTTCTGGACCAAGTGAAGCTGAAGGGGGAGGGATATTCCCTACGCGCGCAGGTGTGACTTGGACATACAGCCTCTCTGTAGATACTGCAGGCAATAACGTCTTTCGTCCAGCAGGCACGAGCGTGCAGCGGGTGGCGGGCACACGCCAACTGGCAGGTAGAGAAGCAACCGTCGTAGTCTCCACTACAACACCCCTAGTGGGGGCGCCAAGCGTGGATACAGCGTTCTATGCCTACGAAAATAACCGTAACGACCAGTTCATCTATCTCTCAAGCATTCAAGACTTGATTGGGGATATTGAGGGAATACGCAATATCACTGGGTTTCAAGCAGGGTGGTATCCATTTATTCGCACATCAGGTGGAGTAAATAGCACATACACGATTTTGCAAAATGTGCAAGTCAATGCGACTGCAGAAGGGCTAGGCAACATCACGATTACGGCTCGTGCGGAGGGTAAAGTAGAAGGAATGGAATCGTTGACCATCAATAATCGCACCTATAACACAACGCGCGTGGTCATCAATAATACAGTAGAACTGAGAGCAAATGTAAGTGGATTTCCAGTCGCAATACCCATCACTGTGCCGTTGCGAGTGTGGGTGGCGCAAAACGTAGGTATTGTGCGTCAAGAAAATAGCGCTGTAAGAATTGCAATCACAAATACAACTCTGCCCGGCACACGGCAAGAATTGCAAAGCATTACCGGAAACTAACTGGAGATGTACAACACATTCAAATAGCTCCAAAAAGTTTATCGGTGTGGCTTGGTTCAAAACAGCAGAGGTGATTGTACTGCTGCGGTGAGTCAATTTTGACAAGCAACACAGATGTGTTATATTTGTGCATAATCTTGTTCATTGAGGTTCGGTGCCCCGAAAAAATTCGGGGAGAATAGGGAATCCCGTGAAGTCGTAAAGTCTCAACAGAGATAGACTAAGAACGATGTAATCGGGAACTGTACCCGCAACTGTAACTTGCTCAAAGAAAAAGTGCGTCACTGAAAGCGTCCCAAAGCGCTTTTGGGAAGACCGCTTTGCAAAAAGCGCAAGAAGTCAGGAGACCTGCCGAACCGAGCTTGCTGAAACAACGACGGGAATATCGTTGGGCAACGCGTCTTAATTAACCAAACATGTCCGCAGAGTCGCTTTTGTAAGCAAACGCAAGAGCAAAATCAAAATTGTGCTTATTCACAGCTTATGAAGCCGGGTGCATCTGATATGCACTCTAACGCATAGCGCTTGTGTCAGGAATTAGCTTCGAGAGCTGTGCGAAACTTACAAAGGTGCAGCGGAAGAGCCTGTACACGAGATGAACGTTTTAACTAAGAAGTTGCCGAGATCAGCTCTTGTGCTGATCTTGCTATTGCTTGCCTTAGCAACTTGCCGCCCGTTGCCAACCGAGCCTATGGCATCCCTACCTGCCACAACGCGCGGCATTTACGTGCTCAATGAAGGGCTCTTTCAGCGCAATAACTCCACACTCACATTCTATTCGCTGGATTCCAACAAAGCCATCACTGACTTTTTTGAATTGGTTAATCGCCGCACACTGGGCGATACAGGTAACGATCTCTTGATGCTCGGCGATAAGCTCTATGTGCTCGTCAATGTCTCTAGTAAAATTGAAGTCCTTGATGCACGCAGCGGTCGTGCACTGGGCACGATTCCACTTTTCAATGGAACAGTTGCGCGCCAGCCACGCCAGATGCTGCTTGTAAGAGGAAGACTATTTGTAACCTGCTTCGATGGCACTGTATGCGTCATTGATACTGCTCGGCTTGCAGTTACCGATGTAATTCGCGTGGGCAGAAATCCCGAAGGCATTGCTTTTCAAAACGGCAAAATTTATGTGGCTAACTCTGGCGGCTTGGACTTCCCAAACTACGACAGCACCGTTTCCGTCATTGACCCCGTTTCACTGCGGGAGCTCAAACGAATTGCGCTGCGCATCAATCCAACCACAGTAGCTGCTGATAAAGAAGGAGATGTATATGTGATTTCGCGCGGCAATTACCAAGATGTACCCCCGCGCCTGATGATTATCGATAGCCGCACCGACCAAGTGAAAACAACCTTGCCCTTTGACATTGACCATCTTTGCCTCAAAGGCGATACGGCTTACATCTCTCGCCGCAATAGCATTTCACTTTTTGACACACGCTCAGAGCGCTTCATCAAAGAAAACTTTATTGAAGCAAGTCACTTCCGTTTGCTCTATGCAATTGAAGTCGACGAAAGCACAGGCGATATCTACTGCTGCGATGCTATCAACTATGTCGTGCGCGGCGATGTGATGTGCTTCGACCGAAACGGGCAGCGCAAGTTTTCATTTCAAGCAGGCTTGAATCCATCAAGCGTCGCGTTTTTGCGATAACTCATTAACACAACCAAAAGGAGAACAAAATGAAAAAACGACTAATACTCTCGCTCGTGCTACTGCTGACTTTAGCAAGCGAACTTTTTGCGCAAGTGCAACCGCAGCGATTGCTCTTTGCCATTCGCGGGTTTGGCAGTTCCAGCAATCCACAGCCTACGCAAGCCCTCAGCTTTGTCAATCTCACAACAGGTGTCGTGCGCGATAGTATTGCAGCAATTGGACCGATTGCAAATGTGATTCGTGTGCGTAACAATCGGCTTTACATCGTCAACTCAGGGGCAAACTTTAACGGCACAGCAAACTCAATTCAAATCATCAATATCGCAGACATCATCAACAATGTCACGCCACTGCCGATTACAACAGTACCCATTCCAAACGGTCGCAACCCCTACGACCTTGTATTTTTGAACGATAACAAAGCCTACATCACTAATTTTTTAGATAGCTCTATCACGATTTTCAACGCAGCAAACAACACGCTTGCAGGTTCAATTCGAATTGTGCCGGGGCAGCAAAATGCGTTCATTGCAAACAATAAGCTCTATGTATCGCGCTCGGTCAATCAGCGCACCTTTGTGCCGGATAGCACCGTATTTGTCATCAATACAGCAGCCGATACCGTACTGCGGCAAATTCGTGTGCGCCCCAATCCGCAAGGCATCACGCCAGATAGACAAGGACGACTGCATGTTGTATGCACAGGCTTTTTTGGAGCGCGTAGTGCTGATAGCTTAGGGTTTGTAACGGTGATTAATCCTGCAAACGATCAAGTCGTAGGAAATCTGGCTGTAGGTGGCAATCCCAGCAGCGTAGTTATCAACTCTGAGAACGTCGGCATTTTGAGCAATGGCACACTTTACAATGCCTCACTCTTGTCTACACTGAATCGAGCAGCATTAGGTGGAACGCGTGGTTTTGGCGATACCCTGTTTGTAGTCCGACCTACTACTGGTGGAAACCGTCGGCTAGTGCTCTTTGATGCACGCTCGTTAGATAGCCTGACGCAGTTTCAACTGGGTTCAACACAGCCGTATTTGTCGCTGACGCCTGTTACGCTGCGTGCCGATGGGGTTGCCGCAACGGAACGCCATGCCGCGCGCCCAACGAAGTTCGAGCTATTCCAAAATTATCCTAATCCTTTCAACCCTTCCACGGTAATTGGCTTTACGTTGCCTGTAGCAAGTGAGGTGAGCTTGAAAGTCTATGATATGCTGGGCAGAGAAGTTGCGACGCTGGTGAATGGTCGGCAGGCGGCTGGACAGTACCAAGTGCCTTTTACAGCGACGGGCTTGGCAAGTGGCGTGTATTTCTACCGTTTGCAGGCGGGCAGTTTTGTAGAGACAAAAAAGATGATGCTGGTCAAGTAACTCAGCGGGGGCAGGAGATCTGCTCCTGCTCCGATGGTTCTATTATTCTGTTATTGCAATAAAATTAACCATGAAACAAAGAGTAAGAATCGTGCTGTGCACACTTTACCTGATAGGGCTTGGGTTGCACATTGAAGAGGCAGCAGGACAGTTTGCAGATAGCGTGGTCTCTGTACGGTTTGGACCAAACTTTAATGTTGGGTTTGGTCCAGACAATCCGTATTTTCCGCAGTGTGTGCTTGGTAGACCAGACTCAGCGGCGCGACCCTGTGCACCTACAGCAGACCCGCGTGAGTTGCTCTCGCTGGGCGATGGCGGTGAAATCACACTGTACTTTCGTCGAGCGATTGTGAATCGTGAGGGACCAGATTTCACGGTTTTTGAAAATCCGTTTTATGTGGCTTGCGACACAAGCCGCGTTTTTGCAGAAACAGGCATTGTCAGTGTCAGTCGTGATGGCATAAATTTCGTAGAGTTTCCATTTAGTGTCGTTGATACTTTGCCAATCAATTCGCCGCGTCGGTATCGTGGGTTAGCTGGAGTGACGCCAACAAATGGCACAGCAAATCCATTGCGTGCAGGACCACCCTTGGTTGCAGGGCAGCTTTCGCTATTTAGTGGTGGCGATTCGTTTGATTTATCGGTTGTAGGACTTGACTCTGTGCACTTTGTGCGCATTACCGATGCAGGCAGTCGTGTAAATGATGGCGGTGCATTGGCGCAGTCGTTTGATCTTGATGCAGTCGTGGCGATTCATCAAGCGGGGGCGAGCGCTGTGGCAGAGCGCAGCACACGAATTGCGATATTTGAGCTTTTTCAGAACTATCCTAACCCCTTTAATCCAACTACTGTGATTGCTTATCAACTGCCTCAAACAAGTGAAGTAAAACTAAAAGTATTTGATGGGCTTGGAAAAGAAATCGCTACGCTGGTAAATGGTCGGCAGGCGGCTGGGCGGTATCATGTGCCTTTTACGGCGGTGGGCTTAGCAAGCGGCGTCTATTTTTATCGACTGCAAGCGGGCAGCTTTGTAGAGACAAAGAAAATGATGTTAGTAAAATGAAATTTGATATAGGTTGAGACACAGAGAATGAGGCGCAAGTGCGAAGAAGAAGCTAGCACTTGCGCATTTTTACGCTGTGGTTTGAGGCGCTTTATG